>CAZORT010000052.1:0-7206 GCA_964582575.1 uncultured Thermotogae bacterium | reverse complement strand
TACTTTAACTATGAACTTTGCCCTTAATCTTCTAAAACAATAACTCCGGCGTTACGCAGCGATATTAAGGTGGACTCATTAATTCTTGCCCGTACTTTTACACCTTCTTGCTCGTAATGCTGACTGAGCACGCGTCCTGCACTATGCATCTGCTCCAGTACCCCTAAGCAGCGGAAAGAAAAGAGAAGATTTATCTCTCGTTCTTCTTTGGCCAATAGCAAGCCAATCTTATTTTGCAGAGCTTCAAGATTGATCCTCTTTGCCGCGGAGATTGAAATTGCATCGTCGAATAATGATGGCCAGCGAAGTGAGTCTGCAGGCAGAAGATCAATTTTGTTAATCACTGTAACTATTGGTGGTCGTTTCTCTTCTTCAGTAAATATCTCTTCATCGAGTATCTTCATAACAGCGGCGTGTTGATCTCCGTAAGAGGGATTAGCTCCATCGACAATATGGAGCAGCAGATCAGCGTCACGTACTGTTTCTAATGTCGCGGCAAATGCAGGGATCAGACTATGCGGCAAATCACGGATAAATCCTACTGTATCAATAATAAGTACTGGCCGTCCATCAGGTAGGGCTGCACGGCGCACCAGCGTCTCTAAAGTAGCAAAGAGTTTATCTTCCACAAAACTCTGTTCACCACCACATAACATATTTAACAACGTTGATTTTCCGCTATTGGTATACCCGACAAGTGTAATTTTAGGAAGAGTTGAACTGCTGCGTAATTTACTGCGTAATTTCCGTTCTTGTTTGCCTTTAAGTAGCTTCTGCTTGATCAGATGAAGACGGTTATCAATCTTTTGCTGATCTGTTTCTAATTTTGTTTCACCAGGGCCGCGCGTCCCTATTCCTCCACCTAATCTGGTCAGTGCTTTTCCCCATCCTCGTAACCGTGGTCGCAAATACTCTAATTGGGCTAATTCCACTTGCAATTGAGCCTCTTTAGTAGTTGCCCGTTGGGCAAAAATATCCATAATCAACTGAGAGCGATCAATAATTTTTAACCCTGTCTTCTCTTCCAAATTACGTGCTTGTGCAGGGGAGAGTGGATCGTTAAAGATAACAACATCTGCATTGACGGTTGCGGCAGCGGCTTTTATTTCTTCTGCTTTACCGCGACCGATAAAGAAGGCAGGGTCAGGACGATCTCGTTGTTGGGTAATAACCGCAAGGGTCGGTATCCCGGCTGTCTCTGCCAACGCCTCCAATTCTGTCAGTCTTTCGTGGCGATCCTTCTCTGTGCAGGGGGAAGTATAGAGGTCGACAAGGATTGCTCGTTCAACCCCATAGATTCGTGCCCGTTCACCTATATAGTCTTCCACTAATAACTGCTTACCGATTGACTGATTGCCAAACTCCTCTTCTTTATCGGCAAACTTTTTATCTTCGTTCAATCTGTGCTCCCAGGGAGGTGAGTTTTTTCACAATATCAGTATAACCACGAACAATATGACCTTCATCTTCAATCTGCGTCTCTCCGTTAGCCGCTAATCCGGCAAGAATCAGAGCAGCACCAGCACGAATATCTGTAGCCTTAACATCTGTTCCATTAAGAGATGTAACACCGGTAATATTCACTGCATGATCGATCACCTGAATGTTAGCGCCGAGACGAACAAGTTCAGGAATATAGGCAAACCGGCTTTCAAAGACTGTTTCATTTATCAAGCTGCTGCCTTGCGCAAGTGAGAGGAAGGCGGCCATCGGCGCTTGCAAATCAGTAGGAAACCCGGGATAAGGCATTGTCTCAATATTGACTGCTTGCGAACGCGCCTCACTAGCTGTTGTGATAGATTCTTCTTTTATCTGTACCTTAACGCCAGCTTCTTTGAGTTTGGCGATCAATGCGGTCAGATGATTGGCAATCGCTCCTTCAACTTCCACACTGCCGCTGGTTATTCCTGCTGCCAATAAATATGTACCGGCCTCGATCCGATCAGGGATAATTTCATGTTCTACTCCGGCCAATTCTCTCACTCCCGCCACCCTGATCTCATTATCGCTTACTTCAATCTGGGCTCCCATCTTTTGCAGCATAGCGATGAGATCAAAGACCTCTGGTTCGTTAGCCGGGTTGCTAATACACGTTTCCCCGTTGGCCAGTGTCGCTGCCATAATCAGATTCTCAGTTGCTCCTACTGAGGGATAGTCAAGATAAATCGATGCTCCTTGCAAATGTTCAGCAGCAGCATAGATTATTCCCTGTCGTTGCACTGTCTTAACTCCCATTGCATGTAATCCTTTCAAATGAAGATCTACAGGACGGGTGCCGATTATGCAACCACCGGGCAAAGGGACGATTGCTTCGCTCAGACGGGCAAGCAAAGGACCGATAACTATGAACGAAGCGCGCATGCGGCGGACCAAGTCATACGGAGCTTCTCGCTTTAAACAGCCTCTGTTTACAATGCGAAAGGTGCCCCCTCCTAACGCATCGACTTGCTTACCCAGCGCCGTTATCATTGCCACAATCGTCGTTACATCGCTGATCGTTGGTATGTGATGGAGAAGAACGGGTTTATCAGTAAGTAATGATGCGACAAATGCAGGTAAAGCAGCGTTCTTTGCTCCTTGCACGCTGACACGGCCGATTAATCGTCGCCCACCAGTTATGACAAATTTATCCACTTTGCATCAATTCAAGGAATTGTTTGTTGTCTTTGGTCGCTTCCAACTTAGGTTTAATAAACTCCAGTGCTACTTGCGAATTTTCCAATTGGCCGAGCATCCGCCGTAATATCCATATTCGCTGCATTGTTTTTCCATCGAGAAGAAGTTCTTCTTTGCGTGTCCCACTCGGTTCAATATCGATTGCTGGATAGATACGCTTGTTAGCTAACGAGCGATCGAGTATGAGTTCCATATTCCCCGTTCCTTTGAACTCTTCGAATACAACCTGATCCAACCGGCTGCCTGTATCAACAAGAGCGGTGGCAATGATTGTCAGGCTGCCTCCTTCTTCAATATTACGTGCTGCACCAAAGAACTCTTTCGGTTTGTACAGCGCTATCGGATCCATACCTCCAGAGAGCAGTTTACCAGAGGGAGAGCCAGAAAGGTTATAAGCACGGGCCAACCGCGTAATTGAATCCATCAGGATAACCACATCGAACCCCGCTTCAACTAATCGCTTTGCTTTTTCAGTGATAAGCTCTGTAATTCGTGTATGATGACGCGGTTCTTGATCAAAAGTGGCGGCAATGACATCACCGGTATCCAGAGAACGGCGAAAGTCAGTTACCTCTTCTGGCCGCTCATCAACGAGCAGAACAAGAAGCTTTACTTCAGGATGATTAACAGCGATTCCTTTGGCGATATTCTTTAAAAGGGTTGTCTTTCCTGCCTTGGGCGGCGAGACGATCAACCCGCGCTGTCCTTTGCCAATTGGGCTGAACAGATCGATGATCCGTGTGGAGAGCTCTGCTGGATCATGTTCAAGGGTCAATCGTTTGTCAGGATGAAGCGGAGTTAGTTCCTGGAACTCTCGTCGTCCCAGTTCTCTTTTTGCTTCCTGATAGTTGATCTCATTTATCTTCAGCAGGGCGAAGTAACGTTCCTCTTTCTTCGGCGGACGGACCTGTCCGCTAATTATGTCTCCGCACTTCAGACTAAATCGGCTAATCTGCGACGGAGATACATAAATGTCGTTCTTCCCTGGAAAACAACTTTTATCACGTAAAAATCCGTATCCATCTGGAAGAATCTCCAACATTCCTTCATTCAAATAGAGATCATCCTGCTTGGCGCGTTCCGCCATAATTGCATTGACTAAAGTGTCTCTACTCATATGTTCTTCTACATTAATTCCTGAATTAACAGCAAGTTGTTTGAGCTTACTCAATTGTGCTGTCCGAAGTTCTGTTATTTCCATATTAAATTACCTCAAATTTTCGCCTTAAGTGGTGGCAATGATGTAGACACTGATCAGATATACGATTAAAATTAAAATTGAACTTGCCCCGACTCCGAGTATCCGGCGCTGTGAGCGGTAGGTAATCGCGCCAACAGCGATCGCAGTAAGTACAATACCGAGCGCTCCTATCGCCAGCAAATCCGGCGCTGCTCTCTCTACTGCCGTAAGTATTGCTCCGCGACGAAAGGCTATATCAGCAAAGAATATCGTCGAAATATTGAACATATTAGAGCCAAACAGATTACCGATTATCATGTCATACGCACCGAGTTTAATTGCACCAATCGTAACGACGAGCTCTGGCAATGAGGTGACCACCGCGACCATAATCGCACCGACAAAAGAAGCAGAAAGACCGGTATGTATAGCAATCTCATTGCTCGCAACGGTAAGAGTAACCCCAGCGCCGAAGACCAAGGCTCCACAAAGTGCGAACCATGACGCAGCCCTTCGAAGACTCATCTGTGCCGATTTATTCTGGCCATTTGCTGTTTCCTCTCGGGCAAAACTTACTTGAGGGGCAACAGGAAGTGATAGTTCTTCCCTGATATCGTTTGCATTTTCTTTCTTCTCCAGGCGATATAGGAACCACATTCCGCTTATGTATAGAGAAATGATTACTAATGTGAACGTCCCTACTCTAAAAATTTCACCGCTAGGACCGATAACCATTCCGAGCATGGCGACAGCAGTAAGAAGGATTGCAAGCACTCCGCTTGCGCTGTGATTATTACTTACCTTAAGCAGTAGCGGGCCATGCTTACGCAGCACAAGATCGGCCACCCCGATGATCGCTATATTGAACAGATTACTCCCTAACGCATTTCCAATCGCGATCTGCGGAGCATTGATCGCTCCGCCAGTCACTGTAGCGACCAGTTCTGGCAGCGAAGTTATCACAGAGAGGAAGATCAACCCGATCCACGTTCCTCCGATATTACTCTGTTTAGCGATTATATCACCAAATGTTGCCAATTTATATCCGGCAATAATGACGATACACGCCGTTATGCTGAAAGCCAGCCAGTAAATTATCATAGTTAGAATTACCTCCTAAGCGTTATCAGTTGCATAACTCAATCTTTTTCACCCGCTCGGTATGTCTGCCGCCGCAAAACCGCGCATTTAACCATACCTTAACGATCCGCTCCGCGAGCGCTGACCCCAATACGCGAGAGCCCAGGCAAAGAACATTGGCATCGTTATGTCGCACACTCATCTCAGCTGAATAAGTGTCACTGCAGTTGGCAGCTCTAATTCCGCGTCTCTTATTAGCAGTCATTGCCATACCGATCCCAGTACCACAAATGAGAATTCCTCGTTCATATTGACCAGAGGCTACCGCTTCAGCCAATTGATGCCCAATATCAGGATAATCAACCGCTTGTGAGGAATCAGTTCCCAGATCAATAATGCTGTGTCCCTGCAACACCGAAGCAAGGAGAGTTCGTTTGAGAGCTAATCCAGCATGATCAGAGCCAATAGCAAGTTTCATCATACCTCCTATGAGTACTGTTCTTAAGAAATTTCATTGATATTCGCGGTTTGCTGGGTTTAATCGCGTAGTGATAGTCAGACTTTGGTAAAGAGTGATTTAATGATATCACCGTACATTTTAAACCGAGCCTCCAACCCCTGCCAGAAGCCATGTTTTTCTTCTTTGAGCACGTGCGTCACTCCTGGTAGTTTTACTTTGCTCTTTGTCCATTTTTCTTTGTGCGCAAGTTTAGTCAATGCAATTTCAATCCCGAAATCCAGCTCATTCACATTGTTACGTGCCTGTTGCCATATGGCTTTTGCAATAATTCGTTGACCTGAAAGAGAGGCTAACCGGCCAGCAGAGAAGATTCCAATCACCATATCTACATTCTCTTCCCTGTATGTGCTGATCAGATTATTGATATGAGTCGGTGTAAGGCCAATCAGATCGGCATCAAGAAAGAACAGTGTATCGTTCTGTGATGCTTTTACTCCTTCGTCCATTGCCGCAGCTTTACCCCTATTAGATGGCAATGAGATTACTTTTACCGCAAATTGTTCAGCTATTGCCGCGGTATTATCAAAAGATCCATCATCAACAACGATTACCTCATCTATCAGCGCAGAATCAAGCAGAGGTTGGATAACAGCACCAATCCGATCTGCTTCGTTATATGCAGGGATAATAGCAGAAATCTTCATCGGTATATCACACCAGAGCATTGATATTTCTTTCCGAGAATACTGTTACTGAACACCCTTATTTTACTGCCTGGAAATTGATTATTTTTCAGTTGATGTACCTTTCTATAGACCAATAAGAACTAGATATTAATGTGATACGCAGCTTTTCGTATAGCCTGCGACCAGATCACTCTATCGTTAGATTAAATATATTAGATACGTGAATTGATAATTCTTGGTTTTTTTATGAGTGATTACTATTATAGCACATTAGATGCGCAATGTCAACAAGCAAGTTGACTCCTATGATCCTATCCCTGCTCCGCGAAGCGTATGACGTTTAACATCTCTTCTTGTCTTTACTGGATGAGGTTATTATCCGTTACCGGTACTCCGCGTACGGACATCGAAAGTTCATGCACTGTCATCTGTTTACTGAACAGGATATCGTCTGCTTCCAAATCGGAAATAACCTTCTTTACTGCTCCCTCAACGCCGATTTCATTACGCATTATATTTATTTTGTTTATCCATATTGGTAATAATGTTGCATAGCGATCAAGTGCCTCTATTGGATCGATTGCCGGACCAAAATGAGAGTACAATAGATGTTTTGGCTTTAACTCCTTAAGTTTCTTTAGACTGGCCAGCGCTTTGGAAAGATCAAACCGCGGCGGCGGGGTCGCTGGTAAAAGTTTCTCTTCGCTGTATAAACCAGCAGCATCACCAACAAAGATTGATGAACTCTTCGTTTCGAAAAAAGCAAGATGGTGCGGAGCATGTCCAGGAGTGTCGACTGTTTGGATGATAATATCGTTCCCCAAATAGAATTGTTCGTCACCGCTGCAAGCGATGATTTGTTCCGGAAGTATAGGAATAGCCTCACCGTAATATTCAAACATATCTCCTGTAGCTGCTTGTACACTCTCTACCAGCTTCGTTGGGTCAATGAGATGACGCGATCCCCGATGATGGACTACTACTTTGGCATTGGGATAACGGTGTGCGAGCAGTCCAGCGCCTCCCGCATGATCAAGATGGATATGGGTGAGAAAGATATAATCCAAATCATTGACCCCGATTTCAGCCAATGCGTCTATAATTGTGCTCACTGCGTATGACGT
>CAZORT010000051.1:0-7488 GCA_964582575.1 uncultured Thermotogae bacterium | reverse complement strand
TATTACGTCTCAATGATTTAGAGCAGACAATCCACTTTGTAACCGAATTCGTTGGTAAGTGCTACCAAATATTAAGTCCGATATAACTTAACATTGATCGTAGGAGCGACAGAGATAGTTACGTGAAAAAGATGGCAGAAGCGGAAATTCAGCGATTACGATGTGAGATTGAACACCATGATTACCTCTATTATGTTCTTGACCGACCGGAGATATCTGATACAGAATACGACAAACTCTTTCGCCGCCTGCAGCAGTTAGAGGCAGATTATCCTGAACTATGCGTCCCTGATTCACCGACCCAACGTGTAGGAGCGCCTTTGACAGGTAGATCTGCATCGGCAACGATCACCCATTCACTACCGATGCTCAGTCTTAACAATGCGTTCGATGAGACAGAGATTAGGGATTTTGATCGACGAATACAGCTAACAGTAAACGAGAGCGAGATCACTTATGTAGTTGAACCTAAACTCGATGGTTTATCTGTAGAACTCATCTATCGTGATGGTCTGTTTGTCCAGGGATCGACGCGTGGTGATGGAATAATTGGTGAAGATGTAACGGCAAACTTACGTACAATCAAGAGCATTCCACTACATTTACCTCGACTACACGAAAATACACCCTCGCTGATTGAGGTCAGGGGAGAGGTGTACATTGATCGCGCTGATTTTAATCAGATCAATCAAGAGCGGCAGCGAGATGGAATGGCTCTCTTTGCCAATCCGCGCAATCTCGCTGCTGGCTCTCTCCGTCAGCTTGATCCACAAGTGGCTGCATCCCGGCGACTGAAAATATTCTGCTATGATATTGGCCGTATCGAGGGATTTACTGTGGAAACACAACATGATCTCCTTAAATTCCTGCTGCATCTTAAACTGAGAGTAAATCCACTCTACCGAATCTGTCAGGGGATTAATGCTGTGATCTCCTGTTATCGGCAAATAGAGCAAGAGCGGAACGGACTGCCGTATGAGACCGATGGTGTCGTTATCAAAGTGAATGACTTTAATTATCGTCGTATCTTAGGGGCAGACGCGAGATCACCTCGCTGGGCAATTGCCGCTAAATTTGCCGCAGAAGAGGGAATTACATTGGTGAAAGATATTAAAATCCGTGTCGGTCGGACAGGCGTTCTGACTCCGATTGCTATTTTAGAACCGATTCGTATTCGTGGAGTAGAGATATCACATGCTACTCTCCACAATGAAGACGAAGTACGGCGCAAAGATATCCGTATCGGAGATAAAGTAGTCGTTCAACGAGCAGGAGACGTGATC
The DNA here is from genome assembly GCA_964582575.1 of uncultured Thermotogae bacterium. Taxonomy (GTDB): domain Bacteria; phylum Bipolaricaulota; class Bipolaricaulia; order UBA7950; family UBA7950; genus UBA7950. The sequence continues at coordinate 6,205 of CAZORT010000051.1, read as the reverse complement.
CCCAAGATAATTCGTTCACTGCACGATCAGCGTAGTGGGACAGAATCACTCTTTGTAATGCCAACGAACTGCCCTAATTGCAATGAGGTGATAAGACGGACCGTCGGTGAAGCAGCCAATCGCTGCAATAATATCTCCTGCCCAGCGCGAATCAAAGCGAGTATCGCCCATTTTGTTTCTAAAGGCGGGCTGGATATCGATGGTTTTGGTATTCAACTGATCGATCAGTTGGTAGAGCGAAGGATTGTAAAACGACTCAGTGATATCTTCCAGCTTACGCAACAGAAATTAGCAGAATTGGAGCGGATGGGAGAGCGATCAGCCGCAAAACTGATTGCAGCTATTGAAGCGAGCAAGCAAGTTCCGTTTTCTCGCTTCCTGTTTGCATTGGGAATTCCATTCCTCGGCGCACATACAGCTGAAACATTAGCCAGTCATTTTCTTAATCTGAACCACTTTCTAATGACTACTGAAGAAGAACTGAGCCAAGTTCCAGGGATAGGACCACGCACCGCCGAGAGTATCATCAATTATATCCAGCGATCGGAAGCCAACAGAAAGGTGATCGATGAACTCCTTGCTGCAGGAGTGATTATCACACGCAAAGCAGAGCAACGCGGCAAGTTATACGGGAAAAGATTTGTCTTTACAGGTACATTACAAATGGTACGTGCAGAAGCAGTGGCGAGAGTTCACGCCGTTGGCGGCAGAGTATCATCATCAGTCCTTATCGACACTGACTATATCGTTGTTGGCGAAAATCCAGGCACAAAACTTCAACGGGCTATCGACTTAAAGATCAAGGTATTGACCGAAGTTGAGTTTAAGGAACTCCTAACTAAAAATGAGTAATCACCAGAGTATATTTGGATTTGAGCGACAACAGCTGGTTGAATTTCTTACGGCGCGTAATGAACCGAAGTTTCGCGTCGCGCAGATATGGCACGCGCTGTATCGTAATCTTGTCTCGGGCTATGCTGAAATAAGAACGATTCCGCTCTCTCTGCGGCAATCGCTGGCTGACGATCTCCCATTCGATACTATCATACCAATCGATACAGCAACCGACCGTTTCACCTCTAAAGTTCTGTTTCAATTAGTAGATGGCGAAACAGTTGAAGCAGTATTGATGCGTTATAAAGAACGCAATACCGTCTGTGTATCTACTCAAGTCGGCTGCCCGCTTAAATGCCGATTTTGCAGCACTGGCCAAGGCGAATTCAAACGTAATTTGACCATTGGAGAGATAATCTCCCAAATCCTTTACTTTGCCCGGCAACTTGACAACAAGGAAAAGAATAAGCGCGGTAAAATTTCTAACGTCGTGTATATGGGCATGGGAGAACCATTCTTAAATTACCGCGCTACAATTGCCTCGATTAGAATCTTAAATGATGCAGATGGATTTTCACTGGGAGAGCGACGGTTTTCAATCTCGACCATCGGAATTATTCCTGCTATTGAGCGATTTAGTCGTGAGAACCTGCAAGTGAATCTTGCTGTCTCCCTTCATAGTGCAGAGGATGCGCTGCGCAGTGAGTTGATTCCGATAAACAGAACTTATCCCTTGGGGTTACTGATAGAAGCTTGTTCAATCTATATTCAACGTACTAACCGGCGGATAACCTTTGAATATGCGTTGATCAATGGAGTCAATGACTCCCTGATGCAAGCGCGACAGTTAGCCGAATTGATAGGAGGTTTACGCTGCCATGTAAATTTAATTCCGCTTAATCCAGTGCCGGACGTAGATTTGCAGCCTAGCTCAGATAAGAGAAGACATGCTTTTCAAGCTGTGCTGGAAAAAAGAAAAATCTCTGTCTCTATGCGTTTACGGCGGGGACTTCCGGTTGAAGCAGGATGTGGTCAGTTACAAGCAAGAAAGGCACAACCGCAAGATTGATCAAGTTTACCTGTGCTGTAATGAAAGAAAATCTGTGAGCAATTTAACTAAGAGGCAGGATGACGAACAGGCTCAATTATTAACACCTCAATCATTGAGCGAACGGAGAAACTCCAACGAGTCACTATCCCAGGTAGTGCTAAGGCGACTTAACCCTTGATTTAACAATTGGCGAACTCTTTCTCTACTCATACCAAGTTGACGGCTAATTTCCGCCAAAGAATGAGAGCGAGTATTATGTAACCCATAATGATAGCGTAATACCAGCGCTTCACGAGGCGGAATACGCTTCAGTTCATGTTCTAATTCCTCGTGAAAGATGAGCCGCAGAGCCTCTTTATCCGGCGTTGGCATCGTTATGTCCGCAATTGTTTCGTAGCGGATATCATCGTTTGTATCTCCCACCAGTTGATCAAGTGAGAGCACCTCTGTTACTTGTTCCTCTATTTGACGCAGAGTATCGACTGATATACCGATCGCGTTGATGATCCTCTGCTCGTCGAGTGGTTTTCCATCATTACGAGTACGTAGCTCATCGAGTGTTCTGATCGCACGAAAGATGTATTCTGGAATGCGAATTAGCCGCGAATATTCAGTGATTACATTGCGAATTGCCCGTCTGATCCACCAAGAAGAATATGTACTTAATCGGTATCCTTTTGTATGATCAAACCGCCTAACTCCCTCCATCAGACCGATATTTCCTTCCTGGATGAGGTCAAGGAGAGCGATACCAGAACCGCTGTATTGACGGGCGATGGTGACAACAAAAGGTAGATGCGAGAGGACCAATTCTTCATATGCTTTTAGATTCCCTGCACATTTGCGTTTTGCCAGCTCTATCTCTCGTTCTTCCGTCAGCATCGGAAAACGGGCAATTTCCCGCAAGTAAATGCGAAGAATATCGTGACCGCCAGAATCTCCTTTCCTCGTGTCTTTTACGATGCTATCAACATCGATGCTATCAACATCAAATTCTATATTAGCCATTGCTTATCATTGAGTAATTTTAGCAATATATGTGGCAAAATACAAGCACCGAATTGCCTCATCAAAAATGTACTCCAAATCGTATCGTTGCCTCACCTAAAAAAGTACTCCCAAGGTGCTGAAAAGGGGAGAAGTCAGAGGGGTAAATATCATCCGGGTATATTGACTTAAAACCCACGCGGCCATACTCATCCTTGGATAAGAAAAGACTCTGTTGCATAGTTAAACTGTGCTGGTATACTGATCTTTTATGAGTACGCCGACGACGATGATGGACCAGTATCTGCAAATAAAAGCAGCGCATCCAGATGCAATTTTGTTCTTCCACCTGGGAGATTTTTATGAGACATTTTACGATGATGCAAAGTTAGCGGCGCAGCGGCTCGATATTGTCCTTACCGCACGGAACGGCATTCCCATGGCTGGCGTGCCGGTGAAAAAAGTTGATCTTTATCTTAACCGCCTCCTTCGGCATGGGCATAAAGTTGCTATATGCCAGCAAGTTGAAGATGGACGAAAAGGAATTGGGTTAGTCAAGCGGGAAGTAGTGCGGGTGATAACACCAGGGACGATTCTCGATGATGAGGCGCTTGAGGCAGGAGTAAACAACTATCTCTGTGCGATCTATTCTGGTGAGGATGGTATAGGAACAGCAGTACTTGATCTTTCTACCGGCGAATACAGTTGTCAAGATCTGCCTGATGTGGAGGAATTATGGAGCGAACTTGTTCGTCTTACTCCAGCGGAAATTTTGGTTTCAACCAAACAAGATCAGTTACGTAATACATTAAAAACTCATCTTGCCGGTCAATTGGTCTCACTATCATCAATTGTGATTACCGAAGTGCGGAATGAAGAGTTTGACCCCGAAAAGATATCGCGTTGGTTTAAGTTGACTACCAGCGCAGAGATTAAAGTTCCGGCAAATTCTAATGGACTTAAAGCAGCCGGTGCAATTCTCTCCTATATCTCCCGCACGCAACGCAGCCATCTGGCTCATATCCGACCACTCCACTACCGGCGATCACAGGAACGAATAAAACTCGATCCATTTACGCAGCTCAGTTTGGAATTAGTGCAGACGATGCGCGGTGAACGCGGTCGTGGCACTCTTATCTCTGTCATCGATCAAACAGCAACACCAATGGGACGACGCCTACTGCGACGACTCCTTCTGGCGCCACTTACAGATCAGAAAGCGATTGAACGACGGTTAGACGCTGTGGAGGCACTACTGCGTAAAGAACTGCTCCAGCAAGAATTAATCCGGCAACTTAAAAGTGTGAGTGATTTAGAACGATTGGCGGGGAAACTCGGGGCTAACCGTCTGACTCCCCGCGATCTTTTAGCGGTTGCCAACAGCTTAAACCAGCTTCCTGCGTTGCAAAGTAGCGTACAAGAGGCTATTACCGATAGATCGGCACAAGCGTTAGAAGAGATCGCAAGACAACTCCACGCACCACAGTTGGATAAACTACGCTCTGACGTTGACGGGATGATCGTTGATGATCCTCCGGCTGACCCGCGGGAGGGGAACTTGATCAGAGATGGAGTTAATCAGCGACTGGACGCGCTGCGTGAGGAGGCACGTGCATACCGTTCGCAGATAGCAATGTTAGAACAACGAGAGCGAGCACGGAGTGGCATCTCTTCTCTTAAAGTCGGGTATAATCGTGTTTTTGGTTATTACATCGAAGTAACAGAAGCTAACCTTGACAAGGTTCCGACTGAGTATACACGGCGACAGACTTTAGCCAATGCAGAGCGATTTATCACTGAAGAATTAAAAGATTACGAACAAAAAATCGCGTTGACTACCGAAAGGATCAGCGCATTGGAATACGAGATATTCATTACTACCGTTGAAAAACTGACCTTACAGCTCAATGAGCTTCAAAAAGTTGCTGATGCGCTCGCAATGCTTGATGTATACCTCTCACTGGCAATCGTAGCTAGTCGGTATAACTATACCCGTCCGCATTTTACAACTCAGCATCAGATCAGGATTCTCGATGGACGTCATCCGGTAGTAGAACAGGTAAAAGAATTTGTTCCAAATGACCTGGTGATGGATGAGAGAATGCATCTGGTTGTACTGACTGGGCCCAATATGGCGGGAAAATCTGTCTATCTTCGCCAGGTAGCGCTAATCAGTCTGCTGGCACAGATAGGATCGTTCGTTCCAGCTAAAGAAGCTCTGCTGCCTGTTTTAACTCGCATCTTTACGCGTATAGGTGCAACTGATATGGTCGCTGAAGGGAGGAGCACATTCATGATGGAAATGTTAGAGACGGCGTCGATTTTACGTAACGCCGATCGTGACTCTCTAATCATTCTCGACGAGCTGGGGCGAGGAACGAGCACCTTTGACGGCGTATCGATCGCGTGGGCAGTAGCACACAAATTAGCTACAACTACAAAGGCAAAGGCCCTCTTTGCAACTCATTACCATGAACTGACCAAACTGTCAGATGAAATCACCGGCGTTAGTAACTTCCATATAGTAGTGCAAGAAGTAGAAAGTAAAATAGTCTTTCTCCATCGAGTGGAAAAAGGAATTGCTGCAGGAAGCTATGGAATTCATGTTGCTCAACTTGCTGGCTTACCTGACGATGTGATCAAAAGAGCGGACGAAATATTGGCCAAATTGATCAACGATAACCTGTTTGGCTTACTGGATAAGAGACAAATAAAGGTACAGAAAGCAAATTACGCCCAATTACCACTATTTAGCACAGAAGACCATCCTGTGCTTAAGCATCTGCAGAAGATCGATCCTAATCAATTGACCCCGCTGCAAGCGCTGGAGCTGCTGGCCAAATTAAAGCAGCAGTTGTAAAGATGCCGGCTTTGCCAAAGAAAGTAAAAATCAGAATCTGTAAAGAACATAGATATCATAGAGAAACCCTCTGCAACGAACACGCAGAAAGGAGGATGAGAAGATAAAACAGTCTTCTTGTCATTAGCGCGGGAAAATGATCTCAATGGAATATTTCGATAGTTGACAACTAATACTCTTATTGGCTAATATATTACTGTGATGGAGGGGTCTATAGCTCAGGTGGTCAGAGCGCTCGCCTGATAAGCGAGAGGTCCTTGGTTCGAGTCCGAGTAGACCCATTTTTTTATTCCTGTAACTACTCAAGAGGAGCAGAAGTCAGAATCCAGAATAAAACATTACTTATCTGTCATTTCGAGAGAAGCAAGAAATCTTAAGTATATGTATTAGTTGCAAAGATTTCTCCCTCTGGTCGAAATCGAATTGACTCACATTAAATGTTACCGAAGCGATAGTAAAAATGAATCGTTGCC
>CAZORT010000050.1:0-7573 GCA_964582575.1 uncultured Thermotogae bacterium | reverse complement strand
GAAGCAAACACCTTTTGTCCCATAGGGACAAAAGGGTAAGTTTTGTGGAACGGTAGATTAATTTAATATTCACCCTCAGCATCAATTTGACCATCTCTCGTCATTACCAACAGGAGGCGGTAGATAATGCCAGTAAAGAAGGCGGTCATCGTTGCAGGTCTACGGACTGCAATCGGATCTTTTGGAAAGACTCTCAAGGATATTCCTGCACCGCGGTTAGGAGCTGCTGTAATCAGAGGCCTTTTAGCACAGACCGGAATAGAGCCAGGACTGATCGATGAAGTGATCTTAGGCAATGTCTTAAGTGGTGGATCAGGGATGAATCCGGCACGCCAAGCAGCGATCTATGGTGGTCTACCTTACACAGTGCCGGCTTATACTATCAATCGAGTTTGCGGTTCAGGGCTACAAGCGATTCTCGAAGCCGATCGTCTGATTCGACTTAACCAGGCAGAGATTATCATTGCAGGTGGGATGGAGGGAATGTCTTCTACGCCCTATATTTTACCGTATGTCCGTTGGGGCACCCGAATGAATGATTTTACAGCGATCGATATGATGCTTTATGACGGATTGCGAGATGCGTTTTATGATTACCCAATGGGAGTTACTGCAGAAAATTTAGCAACAAAGTATAATATCTCGCGCCAAGAACAGGATAATTTTGCTTATCACAGCCAAATAAAAACAAAGAGAGCGCAGGCAGCAGGACGCGTCCAAAATGAAATTATTCCAATCGAGATACCCCAACACAAGAAAGATCCAATCGTATTCGCTGTAGATGAGCATCCTCGTCCTGATGTAACATTAGAACAATTGTCCTCCCTGCGACCTGTGTTCAAAGAAGACGGTACAGTCACAGCAGGTAATTCTTCCGGGATTAACGATGGAGCTGCTGCTGTATTGATGATGTCAACCCAGCGAGCAAAAGAGCTTAGGCTTAAACCGTTGGCGGAAATTACTGCTTATAGTGTGACCGGGGTCGATCCATCGATTATGGGGATCGGTCCGGTAGCGGCGATACGCGCTGCTCTTCATCAAGTCAACATGAAGATTGATGATATAGACTTAGTGGAATTGAATGAAGCATTTGCTGTTCAGAGTCTCGCGGTTCTGAAAGAGATTCCTGTTGCTGCAGAAAGACTAAATGTCAATGGCGGCGCAATCGCACTGGGTCACCCAATCGGCGCTACTGGCGCCAGGCTTTCAGTGAGTCTGCTGCATGAGATGATAAAGAGAGATGTTAAATCAGGGCTCGTCTCAATGTGTATTGGTGGGGGAATGGGGATTGCCGCTATTCTTACCCGTTAGATTGGATTCGTTGGGTTAAGAGAAGAAAAAAGGCATCCGTCATTCCGGTAAACGGAGGAATCCATTTGATACTATAACCCGACATTCACCTATCGTAACACCAGATAAACAATCAAGATAATTATGCCGATTATTGCTACACCGAAGAGAAAGATATTGCGTGCTAACCGCCGTGTCACTTTTATCTGATCTGGGGAAAGCGTAACTTTTCCTGGATGGTGTGCTCTTAATCTCTGCGCTTTTTTGTATGTCTTAATATATTCCGACATCTTTTTCTGTCTCTTATAGATTAGCGACAGATTGTGCATTGCGTTAGCATAGGAAGGATCAACATCCAGTGCTCGCTTGTAAGCATATTCAGCGCGTGATAGATCATCACCATCAAAATATATATTGCCCAGTCGGAAATAGATCTTTGCTTTCTCTAAACCATACTGAAGCGCATCAACGAGGAGTTCTATCCCCTCTTTATACTGTTTTTTCTTGCGAAATGTTTCTGCTTGCTGCAAAGCCTGTTCAACAAACTCGCGCTGTTCTTCCAGTGTCTTAGGGGTTTCTATTTTGGTCAAGTCGTTCTTTCACCTTCTTAATATCTATCCATGTCAAATATTTTGGGCTTCCTTTCTCTCGTGATGGATAACGTAACAGATAGCTGGGATGGAAGATAGGAAAGATATCTATCTCGCCCCGCCAGCGTTTGAACTGCCCTCGCAGTGTCGTTATCCCAATATTTGTATCAAGCAACGCCCGTGTAGGTACATTACCCAGCGCGAGAATGATCTGCGGATTGATGAGCGCAATTTGTGCTTCAAGATACGGACGACATCTCTCAATCTCTTCTGATCGAGGTTCTCGATTACCTGGTGGCCGGCATTTTACCACATTGGTGATGTAAACCTCTTCCCGCATAATTCCCGCTGAAGCAAGAACTTCATCTAATTTCTGTCCGGCCAAGCCAACAAATGGTTCTCCTCTCTGATCTTCAACCTCTCCTGGGCCTTCCCCGATCAACATCAAGGCAGCTTTTGAATTTCCCTCTCCAAAGACCACATTTGTTCTTGTTTTATGTAACGGGCAAAGATTACACTCTTTAACTTGAGATCTCAACCGGGTTAGAGATAACTTATTAGAACTTGCAACTGCATTCACATCGTCCCCTCAGATGAGCTTTATTCGTCGTGCGTGTAGCTGAATTTCTGATTATTGCTAAATAGCGGGCAACGGGGCTCGAACCCGTGACCTCCGGCTTGGGAAGCCGATGCTCTACCAACTGAGCTATGCCCGCATTCATCTTTTTAAATGGTAGCATCTTTGCTGATTACTAACCACCTGGAAGAGACAATTTGCCTGAGTCGCATTGCAATTGCAAGAAGCTAATAGACCTCCTTATCGTAGGAGAACATCAAGTGCAAGAAACCTCATGCCGCGTAGCAAGGAAAGACAGGCTCCGCCCCCAGTCGATATATAGGAAGGAAGATCGGCAACTTCCAATTTCATCAGAGCCTCTCCTGTCTCTCCGCCACCGACAACAGAGAATGCAGATGTATGTGCCAATGCATCAGCAACTCCGCGCGTTCCAGCGGAAAATTGAGGTAGTTCAAACATTCCCATTGGTCCGGCCCACACAATTGTCGCGGCAGTTTTGATCTTTTCCGTAAACGCAGCGACTGTCTTTGGTCCAATATCAAGCCCTATCCATCCTGATGGCATATTATCAGCTGGATATATGGCCATCTCTGCTTCTTCAGTCGCTCTCTGTGCCATAGCTATATCGAGTGGCAGCAAGATGGGAATCTTCTTCTCTTCTGCCTCGTTGATCAACGTTCTAATATCATCAAATATCGATTCATCGACAATGGAATCGCCGATCTCATATCCCTGTGCGCCCAAAAAAGTAAATGCAACTCCACCGCCAATAAGTATTGCATCAACTTTGTCGATCAGTCCATGTAACGTGCTCAGCTTACTCCTTGCTTTTTTACCGCCGATGATCACGATATACGGTCGTTTGGGATCTTGCAGTATCCGAGAGAGGGCTTCTATCTCTTTCTGCATTAAAAGCCCCGCATATGAGGGAAGAAACTCGCTGATTCCCACCAGCGATGCATGCGAACGATGAAGACTGGCAAAGGCATCGTTGATATAGAGATCACCCAGTTTTGCTAGCTGTGCGGCAAAACTACGGTCATTGGCTCCTTCCCCCGGATGGAAACGGAGATTTTCCAATAATGCCACCTGCCCGGGTTGAAGTGTGGCAATCTCTTGCTCTATCTCTTCACCGATGCAGTCAGAAAATTTCTTTACTGGCCGGTCTAAAAGCGCTGAAAGTTGACTTGCAATCGGATCAAGTCGTAAATCTTCCACTACTTTGCCGTCCGGTCTCCCTAAATGAGAGAGTAAGACTACTTTAGCATTCCGAGCAATTAGGTATTCGATCGTTGGAAGCGACATCTCAATTCGTGATACATCGGTTATCCGTCCCCCTGATAAAGGAACGTTATAATCAGTCCGTAATAGAACTGTCTTCCCTTCGACCGCAGCCTCTTGTATCACTTTGATATCTAACATTAGCGCCTCCTTTATATTAATCCGACCAGTTGAATGACCATTTGAATTACATTGCAATAAAGAGTATAATAAATTTACTGTGCAAAATCAAACCTGGATCCTCATCGGAATAGCAATCTTTCTCTCGCTGATGGTCGCGATTACGACTGCAGAGCATTTTTTGCAGCAAAGACATGATCCTGGCACGCCCGACGGTCTTATCTGGCACATACAAAGAAGATTGTTGCCGACAAAGGATGTCGATGCTGTATTGTCAATCAGTACAGTAGGCCTTGGAGGGGCAAGCAACACACACATGCGCCTGCATGTGCAGGCAATTATAACACCTCAACTTGCATTACGTATTAAATATCTCGATCCACCGGAACTCCGCGGCCAAATATTTATTTTGCACAATAATGTTCTCTTACACTATCTCCCTCTAACTAACGTTATTGTAACGAGAGAGTTACCGGAGATTGCTACGACTGCGGTTGCGCAAATCGGTCTTGATCTTATTCGCCTGCAGCAGAAGTGGAAAGCAAGAGAGCTTGATATGCGGGTCGTCCGCACCAGGGTAATGTTCGCTGATTTTTTAATTGAATCTCCAATTAATATTCCTACTAGCCTCGCCAACCTCTCCTCTCCGGTTCACCAAAAGAATCTATCAATATCCTGTATATTAATGGTAGAGGGAAGGTATTACCAGCATTCACTCGGCATTACTTTTAATACCACTGCAGCACGCGGAGAGAAACCGATTCAAAAAGCCTATATACTTGAGATAAAACAGCCAGGAACAGCCGAGTTAGTGTATATGATTTGGGTTGATCATGAAACTTTTCTTATCGATAGAATAGCCTTCTTCTTCGCCGGGCAGCGCACACGGACTGTGTTTATTGAGCAGGTTACATTTAACCAGGATATTGCGCTCAATAATATTATTTATCTTCCGCAGGGGACAGAGATTGTCCGGGTGCCGCCAGCAAATTAACAGTCATATCTATTGACGGTGGATCAATTTCTTAAATTCGTCTAAGTCCATTTTCTGTTCAATGAATTCTTGAAATTCATCTTCATCTGAAAATGGAGATTCAAATGCTGCTGCCGCAAAAACACCTTCATTCACATAAATAGGGATACCCATTCGTACAGCAAGGGCCAATGAATCAGACGGTCGCGCATCGAGTTCTGTTATCTCGCCGTCTTGCTTGCGCAAAAATATAGTGGCGTAGAAAATTTCCTCTTTGAGGTCGGCAATTACGATCTTTTCCACAGTTCCATCAAGAGTCTCAATGATTTTTTTCATCAAATCATGGGAAAGCGGGCGGGCAAATTCTTTATTCTGCAATTCGTGAGCAATCGATATTGCTTCTGCCTCACCAATCTGGATTAAAATCGTCTGCGTCGAGTTGCGGTCTTTAAGAAAGACTACCGGTGTATGACTGACTGGGTCGAGCAACAGCGCCTTGATTTCAGCCTCTCTCATTACCTATCCTTCTCCTTCGGCCAATTTTTTACGGCCGTTTATTAAAACATATTATCTTCTGCTTAACTTGTTCGGCGGAGAAAAACAGAACGTTCTGGATTTTCTCCTACACTTTTTAATATTATTATATCCATTGCTTTATCTTTTGCAACAACAGCAATCATAAACATTCATTACACTGGAACCTGCACACCAAACATGGTTAAGATACAATCTGGATTTTCCGAGCTTGGTACGATAAACTTAAGTTTGAGGTGATCATATGTGTGGAATAATCGGTTACGTGGGGTCTCGACCGGCAGTGCCGTTATTGATTGAAGGACTCAGACGGTTGGAATACAGAGGATACGATTCAGCTGGAATTGCTACTATTGAGGGAAATGCTCTCAAAGTAGTGCGTCGTGCCGGCAAAATCCAAGCGCTTATTACAGCACTGGGAGAGTCAGAGATGTGCGGACAAATTGGTATTGGTCATTCCAGGTGGGCTACTCATGGTGAACCAATTGACAGCAACGCTCATCCACATCTTGATTGTCAAAAAAAGATCGCAGTGATCCATAATGGGATTATCGAAAATTATCATTCGTTCAAAGCGAACCTCCAAGCCGAAGGACATTGCTTCTCCTCACAGACGGACACAGAAATTTTGCCCCACCTATTTGAACATTTCTATCAAGGTGATTTAGAAGAAGCAGTAAGACTAGGGTTACAAGGAATTAAAGGTGCATTTGCAATCGCCGTCATTGCCGCTGATTCCCCTGAGGAGATTGTAGTTGCTAAAACAGCCAGCCCTCTCGTTATTGGCATTGGTAAGAATGAACATTTTCTCTCTTCTGATATACCGGCGCTGCTTCCGTATACACGTCAAATGATCTTTCTCCATGATGGGGAGATAGCGTGTCTCCGCAAAAATTCACTGAAAATCACTGATCTTACCGGTAATGAGATCGATCGCCAACCAGTCCACATCAACTGGGACCCGCTAACAGCGCAAAAGGAAGGATTCAAACACTTTATGCGTAAAGAGATACATGAACAGACCAAAGCAGTGAGCGAAACGATCAGCGGCTGTGCTGTTTGGGACAATAATCATCTACGGTTGGATCAAGTTAATCTTACTGAACAGCAGATAAAGGAGATTGGCAACATCTACTTTGTTGCGTGTGGAACCTCATTCCATGCCGGGATGGTTGCAAAGCAGCTATGGGAAGATTTTTTACCGATCCCGATTGGAGTTGAAATAGGCTCTGAATTTCGCTATGGGAATTCCTATATTGACGAGCATACTTTAGTCATTGCTATATCGCAATCAGGTGAGACAGCTGACACGATAGCCGGCATACAGCGAGCCAAGGCGAAACAAGCTACGGTTATCGCAATTACCAATATCGTTGGGTCAGCATTGGAACGAATATCAGATGGAATCGTCCGCACTTTTTCCGGGCCGGAAATTGGGGTAGCAGCAACCAAAACCTTCACTACACAACTTGTCTCTCTTACACTTCTTGGCCTCTATTTAGCGCAAAGACGCGGTTCTATCTCCCTGCAAGAGATGCGTGATCAACTAACAGAGCTAAGTAAAATCCCATCTCTGATCGTAAAACTGCTAGGCAGAGAAGAAGAAATAGTGTCAATAGCAGAGAAGTTTTACACCGCATCTGACTTTCTCTATCTAGCGCGCGGGTTACTCTTTCCAATCGCGCTGGAAGGAGCGCTAAAGCTGAAAGAGATTTCATATATTCACGCCGAAGGGTATCCGGCAGGAGAGATGAAGCATGGACCGATTGCCCTTATCGATGAACAGATGCCAGTCGTCTTCCTTCTTTCCCAGCACACAGCATACGACAAAGTGCTGGCCAATATCGAAGAAGTAAAAGCGCGCAAAGGTAAGATTATCATATTTACTGATATCAGTGACGATCATCAGATCCATAGACTGACCGAAGATATATTTTTCTTACCTGATAGCAAGCGAGTTGCTCTTCCCATTCTCCACACTGTTCCACTCCAATTGTTGGCCTACCATATTGCGATCTTACGTGGGACTGACGTTGACCAACCGCGCAACTTAGCCAAGACAGTAACAGTAGAGTAATTACACAGAACGTCTTAACACTTAGTCTTCTATCGCTATAGAGCCTAAGGAACTTTAGGCGTAACTACTCAGGAGCCAGAAGTCAGGAGCCAGAATCTAGAATCCAGAATCCAGAATCCAGAATCCAGAAT
>CAZORT010000049.1:0-7634 GCA_964582575.1 uncultured Thermotogae bacterium | reverse complement strand
TCCGGGCGAAATCCTTGCAATTGACAGATATGTAATATTTTATTCTGGCTTCTGGATTCTGGCTTCTGGCTCCTGTTTTCTTTCTGACCCCCTGAGTAGTTACCTTCTAACTTAAATGTGAGAAGAACAAATTTACTTTGCCGGTCTTTTCGTGTGGTTCAGATCAGAGAGTATGTGACTTGTAATTTACCAACAATGCTGTCTGGTTGACAGATCAGAATATCTTCATTATTATTTAGTTAATCAGTGGGAGATCGTCTAAAGGTAGGACGACAGGCTCTGGCCCTGTTAGTGGGGGTTCGATTCCTCCTCTCCCAACCAGTATCGCGATTCAGTCAAACATATAGCGCGAGCGTAAGCAGAGTATAGTATTCCGCAAAATATCTTACAAAGCCCTCTCCGTCTCCGTAGTCGAGGTCGTCCCTGACCTCGACGCTGAGGCTCTGGGTCAGGGACGACCCAGAGTACCTTAATTGTAAAAGATTTTGCCAGGCACTATAATCGCAACTCCCTTTTCCTGACTCCTGATTGCTGGTTAATTCTGGCTGCTAACTCCTGTGCTTCCGCGATGCCATTTAATATCGCTGCAATTACGGTGTAAAGTGGCACAGCATGTTCCAGATAATCTTTGATCGATATTGCTGGTCTCTCTACTTCTTCCAGATCGATCGCACTATTATTGACATTTATTCCCACTCCGGCGAGCAACTGCAGCAGCTGCCCTTTACTGATCGCTGTTTGGCATAGTATTCCCCCTACTTTTTTGCCGGTAAGGAACAGGTCATTTGGCTCTACTGCTTGAACAGGAATGCCCAGTTTAGATCGTATCTGCAAGGCGATCTGCCGGGCAAGTATGATATTCCAGCGATGAAGATCATGCTCCAGGCGTGGCAGATTATCGATCAATTTAACTTCACTGACGAGCTGTGGTGGCAGTAACGCTGTAAGCCAGACTCCTCCCAGTGGTGATTGCCAGACTCTCCCATGTCTGCCACGACCAGCAGATTGAGTCTTGGCAATTGCCACAGTACCAAAGGATGCCGCCCCATCTGCTGCCAGTCTCTGCACCACGTCCATAGTTGAGTCGACATGATTGTAGATCTTGATCTGCCATCTGGGGTCATTAAGCTTGCTGCTTAACTCACTGATATCGTTGTAATCTTCCACTTTGCTGTGCAATCTGTTCATCTACTACGTGATAAGCTGATCTGCACGTGATGATCATTGATCAGAACGTCATCTTGATATTCATATTTACCGGCCAGTTCGGTGTGGAATTTCGTCGCGAGAATCTCTTTGCAGATAACCTCACTATTCTTCTCCATCACTGTAAGGAGTCTCCCTGTAGCATTGCAAGCGACTACTATTCGATCGGTGACCTCAAACCCGGCATCTTTACGCATACGCTGAATAGTGTGAATCAACTCTCGTACTAAACCGGCTTCAACGAGGCGTTCATCAAGAACGGTATCGAGCAGGAGTTTGAGTTCGCCCTCTTCGGCTGCGACAAAGTTTTCTGGAAGTACTGGCGAGAAAGTCACATCTGCTTCTGTTATCTCGATTGCTGTGTCGTCTACTTCCAGCTCAATCGGTCCACGGACCAACTGTTCTCTTAACTGGTCTCCATCGATAGTTTTGATCAACGCACCGACTCGTTGTGCTCTTCTTCCTAAGCGAGGACCAAGGGTAGCAAAATTCGGCTCGGCAAGATAGGTGTAATACCGATCAAAATCAGTTGTTATAGTCATTTGTTCGATATTTAATTCAGTTTTGATCAATGCAATGACTTCGTTACGTAAACGGATTCCATCACCTGTAACGATGATCTGTGACAATGGCTGACGCACCTTTATCTGTGCTCTATTCCGAGCGCGATGCCCCAGCGCAACGATCTGGCGCGCCATTGCTATTTCGTTTTCCAACACTAAGTCGATCTTTGTATCATTCACGTAAGGATACGGGCAGAGATGAACACTTGGCGGTCCGTCCACAACTTGTAGGTTGCAATAGATCTCTTCAGCTAAGAAGGGAATGAATGGTGCAAGTAGTTGAGCAAATGTCACTAATACTTGGTAGAGAGTTGTATATGCAGCTACTTTATCAGATGTCATTTCGCTTCCCCAGAATCGCCGCCGAGAAGAGCGAATATACCAGTTAGAGAGTTCATCAAGGAATGATTCCAATGCTTCGGTCGCTTGCGGAACATTGTATGAGTCAAGCTCGTTGCGTACATGCTTGATTGTGGAATGCAAGCGGGAGATGATCCAATGATCAATCGTTGTCAGATCTGATTCTGCTACTTGATGCTCATGTGGATTAAAGGAGTCGATAGATGCATACAATGCAAAGAAATCATAGGTGTTACGCAAGGTAGTTAGGAAGCGATACAGAGGTTCTTTGATCTCACTTGTGGTCAGCCTCTTTGAATGCCACGGAGCGCTCGAGGAGTAGAAATACCAGCGCAGGCAATCAGCGCCGTAAAGATCAATCAGTTGCCATAGATCGATCACATTCCCTTCGCTTTTGCTCATTTTACGCCCCTGGTCATCAAGACCGTGCCCAGTAACGATACAGTTACGAAACGGGAGATCGTGATGGATTATTGTGCTGGTAGCAAGGAGAGTGTAAAACCAACCGCGTGTCTGATCTATCCCTTCACAGATGAAATCAGCGGGGAAGTTTTCGGTAAACTTCTCCTGGTTTTCAAATGGGTAGTGCCACTGCGCAGTATGCATACAACCGGCGTCAAACCAAGCATCGATCACATCGGAGAGACGCTTCATCGTTCCGCTGCAGTGTGAGCACACAAGATCAACTGCATCGATATAGGGACGATGAAATTCAACTGTGCGCGCCAGTTCGGTATCACACGCCTGCTCCACAAGCTCGTTGCGGCTTCCTATTGCAATTGTGCTGCTGCATTTGTTGCAACGCCACAGGTTAAGAGGTGTCCCCCAATAACGATCGCGGGAGAGTGCCCAATCTTTCAGGTTAGTAAGAAAATCAGCAAGTCGGCCTGTACCGACATGGGTTGGGTGCCAATTGATGCGCTGATTATTAGCAATCAGTTCTCCTTGAACAGCTGTCGTGCGGATATACCAGGAATCCATTGCATAGTAAATAAGCGGGGTGGCGCAGCGCCAACAGAATGGATAATCGTGTTCATAAGCGGCAACGCGATAGAGAATTCCACGTCCCTGTAAATCATCGATGATCATTGGATCGGCCTGTTTAACAAATTTTCCGCTGCAGAGCGGGAATGAATCAGTAAACTCACCGCTTCGATCGACCGGATTGAAGAAAGGAAGCCCTTCTCTCTGTCCCAGTTGATAGTCATCTTCTCCGAATGGAGGTGCAATATGAACAATCCCTGTTCCCTCATCTATATTGACGAAATCAGCTGCATGGACACGATATGCATTCTCATCTTTAATCAAGCGGTAGGGAGGTTCATAGGTGAGGCCGATGAGATCTTTGCCGGGAAATTCACGGATCAGTGTATAATCACTCTCTAAAAGATGGTCGAGTAATGGTTTTGCCAGAATCAGGCGTTCTTCCTTTGCTTCCACCTCGGCGTAGGTCGCTGTCGAGGAGATCGCTAACGCAATGTTCGCCGGTAAAGTCCACGGAGTTGTAGTCCAGGTCAAAAGAGAAGTCTTATTGAGAAGCTTGGCGGTGTAGACCGCATCTGCGTCAGAGAGAAGCGGCAAGCGAAGGAAGAGGGAAGGATCTTCCACCTTTTTATACCCTTGCGCCACCTCATGTGAAGAGAGACCGGTTCCGCAGCGCGAACAATAAGGGAGAACTTTATGCCCGTGGTAGAGAAGCCCTTCCTTAAACATCTGAGCAAGTTGCCACCAGATACTCTCAATGTAGTCATCAGTATAAGTGATATAAGCGTTTTCCAGATCGATCCAGAAACCCATCCGTTCGATCATCTGTTCCCATTCACTTTTGTAGTGCCAGACTGACTCCTTACAACGATTAATGAATTTCTCAATGCCATAGATCTCGATCTCCTGTTTACTATTTAGACCGATCGCTCTTTCCACCTCAAGCTCGACTGGCAGGCCGTGTGTATCCCAGCCCCCTTTTCGCGTTACATAAAACCCCTGCATCGTCTTATAGCGCGGGAAAAGATCCTTGTACACACGTGGCATTAGGTGGCCGATATGCGGCCGTCCGTTAGCTGTTGGAGGCCCTTCGTAAAAGACGTATCGTCGATTCTTTTCTGTTTGCTCTAACGAGCGTTGGAAGATCTTCTCCTCCTTCCAGAATCTCAGCAGCTCCTCTTCTCTCCTCTGCGGAGAGGGAGTCAGTTGTTTATACTCCATTTAGTTATCTCCAAAGTTACAGATTCAATCCGTACTCTTCCCGCCTTGAGAAGAGGGTAGGCTAATTTAAGATAGTCGTTCTCTCTCGGTTTATCAAGCTCTGTTTAGGGAACGAGGGGCGATCAATTCTCCGAAGGTGGATGACGGTCTATCACGACATCAGAAGAGTCAGAACTCCTTTTTGCGCGTGAAGACGGTTTTCTGCTTGGTCAAAGATGACACTGCCATCGCTGCGTGAAGCGGAATAAGTGATCTCTTCACCGTAATGAGCAGGAAGGCAATGCATAATCAATGCGTTTGTTTTAGCCAATGCTACCAGATCATCATCGATCGTAAAACCAGCAAATGCAACTTGTTTTTCTGCGGCCTGTGCTTCTTCTCCCATCGACGCCCATACATCTGTGTAGAGGATATCAGCATCTGCGGCTGCCTGGCGCGGATTATGATATATCTCAATTGCTCCCCCAATTTTACGTGCAGCAGCAACTATACCTTCATCTGGTTCGCAGCCACGCGGACAAGCGATTCTAAATGTAATGCCAAGCTTTGCGCAGCCATTTATTAATGAGTGGGCAACATTGTTTCCATCACCGATAAATGCTAATGTCATTCCCTCTAAATTACGTTTTTTCTCCCATATCGTCAACAGATCACCCAATGCCTGGCAAGGATGCAACAGATCAGAGAGTCCGTTGATTACCGGAACTGTAGCGTATTGCGCTAATTCAATAACTGTTTGATGAGCGAATACTCGTGCCATGATCCCATCGACATAACGTGACAGGACGATAGCGATATCTTCTGTTGTCTCGCGTTTGCCAAGCTGTATATCGTCCGGACCGAGATAGATCGACCTACCACCGAGTTGTGTCATTCCAACTTCAAATGAAACCCGTGTGCGAAGCGACGGTTTCTGGAAGATCATTCCCAATGTCTTGCCAGCAAGAGGGGTATGGGTTATACCCGCATAAAATTCAAGTTTTATATTGCGTGCTGTCTCCAAAATTTTGTAGATTGATTCGGTCGATAGATCGGCCAAAGAGACTACATCTTTAATTTTCATTTCTCTTCTCCTTGTTACGTAAGATTAAAGGTATAAGCTCTCCGCAGAGAGCGTTATGGTTGTATCGGGGTTCTTGTATTCTTCTTGTAGGCGAACCCGCAGATTATACCGATTTATGCAAATGACGATAGATTTACCTACAATGGCCATCCTTCTTTTCCCACAAGAGGGACAAAACTACATTGGCATAATACCTGTTGCTTAACTGATTTGCCCGCATTACTAACGCGTAATAATTTTTGCGAGAATCTCTCTCCAACAGGGATTACCATAATTCCCTCTTCACCCATCTGTTGACAGAGAGAAGGAGGAAGGCGAGGGACGCTGCCAGTAGCGATGATGCGATCGAACGGAGCCTCTGATCGTCGGCCGATCGTCCCATCACCGATATAAAACTTAATATTGCGATACCCAAGTTCAGTCAATCTCCTCTCTGCGCTCTGCGCCAGAGAAGGTAGTCCTTCAATCGTTAACACCTGGCCGCCCAATTCTGCTAAAATTGCTGTCTGATAACCAGAGCCGGTCCCAATTTCAAGAATCTTCTCATTACCTGTTAGGAGAAGTGATTCACTCATCAAGGCAACAATATACGGCTGCGAAATCGTCTGCCCATCACCGATCGGTAACGGATGATCACAATAGGCGAGCGACCATAATTCTCGTGACAGAAATTGATGACGCGGCACCCTCGACATGGTATCCAAAACTCGCTGATCTGTGATTCCACGCTGTTTCAGCTGTCTTTCCACCATCTCCTCTCGCTGCTTTATTAACGCAGCCTCATCTGGCAGCCACTGCCAGTCAACATTGCCCGTCATCTTGCTCTTTACCACTTGCTATATGCATTATCCATTCGTTATAACCGTACCCTTATTCAAACGAGGGTCAGTGACCTGTCTGCGTCGCAACGCGACAGGCAGGCGACCATGAATACGAGCAGAGTCACCTCTTGTGACAGCGAGCAGAACCTTCTCCCTCCGTATTCCCGCAACCCTCCGCACCTGATCTTATTAAACAGATCTCTTAAGCTGCAAAATAGTCGGCGATAATCTCTTGCGCGCGACGAAGATCACGCTGCCTGACGGTTATCCTTACATCACCAAAACTACTGCCAACAGCAGGGAATGGCGAGACATCTACACCCAGGAGAACCGGTATTCCATTATTCTCCAAAATCTCTTTAATCAATTGCGCTTGCCACTCTGTGCCGGCTGTATGACAGACGACCAGTTTATCGTCGTTCATTCTTCAACCTACTCATTTTTGCATTTAGTATACAACAACGGACTATAACTGGCAAATATCCCTTCGTAAGGGAACAAAGAGAGCTTGTTCTTATGAATAGATCGACTATACTTGTCAGTACTTTCATCAGTAGCGATTGTACTGGCTTCATCCAATAACGGATATTAACCGAAGTGCGGTGTGAGATAATGACTTTTAGCAGTGCTGCATGCGCTCAGCCCTCACAATCGGTGATCTATCCAGGACAGCATTAGTTTTGGCTGCATCGCCGGCTCTAAAGCTTTGCTTTGTTGATAGGGACGGAGCGAGCAGACTACCGGTTTTAAAAATCATTGAAAAGTTCCACTTTGTGGTAATACTTGAGTAGTTACGAACAAGGAGTAATTACAATGCAAATAACAGTCGTCGACATCACGAAAGATCCAGTTGCGCTGATCGCAAAAACAGCGCGAGTCAGCCATCGGTCTGAAGAGAGTAATCTCTCCTCAGAGGAAGAATTAGTGCAGAAACTCATTAAGTGGGGACACTTTTCCGTCCTTGAAGTGGCAACAGCCACATTCTTGATCGAAGGGATCAGCCGTGCCTGCACGCATCAATTAGTACGCCATCGCCATCTCTCCTTTGTCCAAGAGTCGCTGCGCTATGTACAGCCAATGGGAGATCATATCATCCCTCCTTCAGTGGCCTTCTCCTCTTATCGCGACAAGATGAAAGAATTAGCTGATAAAGCGCGTTCTTTTTACCAAGAGATGGTGGCAAATGGAATTCCCAAAGAAGATGCACGGTTTATCCTACCGATCGGAACACCGACTCGAATTATGGTTACAGGAAATTTTCGCGCTTGGCGTGAGGTGATCGAAAAACGAGGGTTAAGCCCCAACGCACAATGGGAGATCAGAGAACTCTTAAGCGAAATTTTGACCCGGTTGAATGCGGCTGCACCAGTTGTATTTCAAGACCTCATCGCCCATTGATCCACAAACGATCGATTC
>CAZORT010000048.1:0-7657 GCA_964582575.1 uncultured Thermotogae bacterium | reverse complement strand
ATTTAAAGCTATCTCCCATACTGGGAATACAGGGAAATCGATAGTAAGGAAGGATTATTCTCTGGTAATGCGACTTGACAAGCGGATAAAAGAAAGAATCGCACAACAAAAAAAGCGCCTTGTATTGGCGCTTGATCTTGCTGAGGATATCTATTCACTATCGGAAGCAAAGCGCGTGCAGGCACGTAATTCTCTCTTACATCACGCAACACAAATCTTAGTAAAAGCTGCTCCTCATCTGGTAGCAGTAAAGATTAACTATCCACTCATTCTGGCGCTCGGCCTTGACTTCACAGCGCAGCTCCTTGCCTCTACTGATCTGATAACGATCGGTGATGTAAAGATAGCAGATATCGACAATACTGCGGCGTGGATCGCCCGCCATCTCTACGGCATCGGGTTTGACGGCCTGATAGCGCATCCGTTCGTTGGATTCGAACGGTCATTGGATGGTCTCTTCACCATTGCACACGAAAAAGGACGCGGAGTGATTTTGGTGATTAATATGTCCCATCCTGGAAGTTCTCTCTTTATCTCTCCCTATGCCAGTGCTTTTGCCGAATTTGCGGTGGAACATGGAGCCGATGGGGTAATCGCTCCTGCTACCCGACCTGCTGAGGTTGCTGCAGCACGAAGTTGTCTGGGCAAGGAGATGCTCATCCTTTCACCGGGTGTCGGGGCGCAAGGGGCAAGGCCGGGTGATGCAATCCGCGCTGGCGCTAATTTAGAGATTGTCGGCCGAGCAATCTATCAGGCAGATGATCCTGCTGCTGCTGCTCGCTTAATCAATGATCAGATCAATAATGCTTACGTAGAAGGAGAATAATGAATCAACTTCATAGTGATTTACTGGCCAACTATCTCACTGTAACAGGAGCGCTTAAGATCGGTGATTTTACCTTGGCGTCTGGTGTTCGTAGTCCTTATTATCTTGACCTGCGTGTTCTGCCTTCCTATCCTCTGATCTTTGATCGGATATGCGACCTATATATCGATATGCTTACTGAGAAGAAGATAGATTATGATCTTATCTGTGGTGTCCCTACTGCCGGACTCTCGATCGCTGCGGTGATCGCCAACCGCTTATTAAAACCTTTGATCTACGTCCGTTCGCAAAAGAAAAGCCATGGGACAGCCCGGCAGATCGAAGGAAATTTTGCGCCGGGGATGCAGGTTCTCTTGATCGACGACCTGATTACCAGTGGCGGCAGTATAACTACTATAGCAACTTCTTTACGGCAAGATGAATGTTATGTTAAGGATGTACTTGTTCTCATCGATCGGATGCAAGGTGGAAAAGAGAAACTAACAGCAGAGAATCTACAACTGACCGCTGTGATCAATATTGTGCAACTCATCACAACTATCTTTCAACAGGTAAAATCTGGAAAATCCAATTTTATAACTAAGGAGGAATATCATCGGATCATCGAATATATCGACAGACAAAAAGGGGAAAGGGTTAATTACACTCCGTGACCACTCGCGGCAAGAGATTGAGGAGATACTCTCGCTCGCCCGCAGAATGGCCCGTTACCAACGCACAGGAACTGATATTGCACAAGGGAAGATACTGGCGGCTCTTTTCTTTGAACCAAGCACCCGCACACGTCTTTCATTTGAGACAGCGATGCTCCGTCTTGGCGGTAAGGTAATTGGCTTCTCATCAGCAGAAGGAACGAGCGTCAGTAAAAACGAGACTTTGGCAGACACTGTGCGAACAGTGGCGCAATATGCCGACTTGATTGTAATCCGTCATCCGTGTGAAGGAGCAGCGCAATTGGCAGCGGAATTTTCTTCTCTCCCTGTAATCAACGCTGGTGATGGAAGCGGAAATCATCCAACACAGACTTTACTTGATCTCTACACAATGATTGACCATTTGAAAGACTTGGAAGGTAAAGAGATCGCTCTCGTTGGAGATTTGCGCTACGGTCGTACTGTACACTCACTAGCGCCTGTATTGGCTCTCTTTGGAGCAAAACTGATTCTCGTCTCTCCGCAGGAGCTGCGAATCAAGAAAGAAATAAAAGAAGAACTGGATAGAAGCAAGGTTACGCTGCGTGAAACTGAAGATATAACCGACGCAATAGATGCAGATGTTCTTTACATAACTCGTATTCAGCAGGAACGATTCCCTGATGCGAGTGAATACGCCAAAGTAGCCGGCTCCTACCGGATTGATCGGCAGTTATTAGGCAAACGGACGCCATTGATCATGCACCCACTTCCCCGAGTCGATGAACTCGCGGCAGATGTTGATGATCTTGCAACAGCGGTTTATTTTGAGCAAGCAGGAAACGGTGTCCCTGTAAGGATAGCGCTTATTATGCGCGCATTAGGTCTGGAGGTTGAACTAAATGGAACAGATGAAAATTAACCGTATTAAACAGGGAACAGTTATCGACCATATTAGAGCAGGTAAGGGATTGGCCGTATTTAATCTTCTCGGACTGGAGAATGATGAAACGACATCCGTAACAATGGCGATCCGAGTCCCTTCGCAGAGCATGAAAATCAAAGATATTTTAAAGATTGAAAACCGATATTTAGATCCAGCCGAGACAGCAATGATCGCACTTATTGCGCCGCAAGCAACGATAAATATCATTACTAACTACAAAATAGAGAAGAAAGAGCCTGTCGAGCTGCCAACACAACTATCAGGGCTTCTCCGTTGTGGTAATCCAAACTGTATCACCGTCGCCCGCCGTGAACCAGTACAATGCAAGTTTACTGTAATCAGACACACACCCCTGCAAGTACAATGCAACTATTGCTTTACAATAATCGAAACAGCGGAGGTTGAGCATCTATCTCTGCGAAAAAATTAATCCCTGAACGGATCATCAATCGACCGCGAATCGTCAGAATAACTGAAATAAGAGATGAATCTCCCACTGTAAAGACAGTATCCTTTATCGATCGATTGACTGCAGAGCGAGGCGAGCCAGGCGAATTTTTAATGGTTTGGATTCCAGGGTGCGATGAAATTCCACTTTCCATCTCCACCGTTGCCGGATTAAATGTCGAGCTGACAGTAGCCCGTGTTGGCGAAGCAACGACTCATCTGCACTCACTTAAGATCAACGATCAGATAGGTCTGCGCGGTCCGTATGGAAAGGGATTCAGTTTTCCGGCAAATGAACCGACCATTCTTGTTGGCGGCGGATACGGTATTGTACCGCTCCGCTTCTTATTCCAGCGCTATCTGCGCCATTCTCCCGCACAAATACCAATAGTTGCTCTGGGAGCTAAAACAGCCGCTACATTGCTATTTGTCGCTGAACTTAATCCTCAACTCATAGTGACAGAAGATGGAACGGCCGGGAAAAAAGGGCTAATCAGTGATTTTCTACCGGAATTGATTGAGCAGTTACAGGCTAAACAACTCATTGTCTGCGGCCCGCAACGGATGGTCAACGCTCTTTATGATATCGCTTGTAATGCTGGAATTCCGATTGAAGCTGGCTTGGAAGAGTATATGCGGTGTGGAATAGGACTATGCGGTTCTTGCACCAAGAAGGGGCTTCGAGTCTGCAAAGATGGCCCTGTCTTTACGACTGATCAGTTGGCTTTGTTATGTGACAGTAATTCCTAAGTGTAGCCACCAAGAGACTTTAGATCAGAGATTTTGGACGCAGATTATAATGATTTATGCAAATGACTTTCATTCCGCCCGTCCTAGTGTCATGTTAACGATACTCTGTCATTTCGAAGGAGCCTTCACAACTGAGAAATCTTAGATCTCTCCCTGCGGTCGAGACATTTCTTGATTAACACGACACTAGTATTTATTAAGCTCGCGGATTATCAGGATTGTGAATATAGAGGGAGATTCTCGTATTTCATTGTTCACCTTTATCTCTTTGTCTCTTGGTGGCGGCATAGTTACAATTAGAAAAATACCATGTATGAGTTAATGATCAAAGACGGTCAGATCTTCCATCGCCATCAGTTTCTTAAGCTGGATATCGGAATCACGGACGGTCGGATTGAGCGAATAGGACGGGATCTTGGTCGCGCCAGAGAGATTTATAACGCTGCTGGTATGCTCGTTCTACCAGGAATTATCGATGGGCATGTCCATTTTCGTGATCCAGGTGAGAGCGCAAAAGAAGATTTCGCCAGCGGAAGCAGGGCAGCAGCGGCAGGTGGGGTGACAACGGTCATTGATATGCCAAATAATCTCATTCCAATACGAACTCCCAAGCTCTTTGCTGAAAAGTTGGAGATTGCACGGGCTAAGTCAATCGTTAATTTTGCCCTGTATGCTGATGTCCCTGATGATCTTTCACTCCTTGCGCCACTGCAACGAGCAGGAGCGATCGCCTTTGGTGAACTCTTCCTCGATAGTTATACCGGCGATCTGAACGTTCTCAAACAAGAGATTAACCGTCTGACCGGGCTCCTTGCAATTCACGCTGAGGAGAGAGAGATAATTCGCTCTTCGCTGGCCAATGCACGGACACCGACAGAATATGTTGCTGGACGACCACCACAAGCAGAGATAGATGCAGTACGCCGATCTTTGTCCGGAGATCGATGCCGCATCCTATTTGTCCATATGACAACAGCGCAAGGAGTTGCACTTGCTGTTGGAAGAGCAGCGATTGAGGTAACACCACATCACCTTCTCCTCTCACAGCAAGAGGTGGAATTTACTGATTTTCGCGCTGTTATGAATCCTCCTTTGCGCCAGCAGAGTGATCTCGCTGCATTATGGGATTTTCTCATTGCCGGTAAGATTACAACGATTGGCAGCGATCATGCACCTCATCGCGCGGTAGAGAAACTGGCGCAGAACGTGGAAGAAGGGAGAGCCGGCATTCCCGGCGTCGAAACGATGGTGCCACTAATTTTAACTGCGACCGCAGAGCGGCAGATTCCACTTGAGCGGGTAATTCCAGCGTTGACTGATCAGCCGGCAGCTTTATTTAGATTGAGCGGACGCGGGGCGATTGAAGTCGGCAACTTCGCTGACATCACCGTGGTCGATCCACTCGTTGAGCAGATAGTTAGCGGGGAAAGATTCCATTCGCAGGCTAAATTGACTCCATTTGAAGGAAGGAAAGTCAGATATCTTCCGACAGCGACCTTTGTCAATGGTAAGCTCATCTATTGTCAGGGAGAGATCATCACCAACAAATCTTATGGTCAATTTATCACGCCGGGTAGTTAGCTTGACTTTGTCATGGAAAGTCCCAAGTTCATCGACAGTAAGTGGTGATCAGGATAAGATTTAAATATGCTTGAAATTAAACTATGTGGAATTAGATTGCAGAACCCGCTTATCCTTGCCAGTGGCATCCTTGGTACAGGGAATGATATTCTGCAACGGGTGGCTGAATGTAACATCGGTGCCGTAACAACAAAGAGTATGGGACTTGTTCCGCGACCGGGGTATCCTGGACCATCTATCGTCGAGACTGACTGTGGCTATTTAAATGCAATGGGACTACCCAATCCTGGTGTCAAAGCCTTTGCCGTTGAATTGGAAAAATGGAAGAATCACGCCGTATCAGTTCCGCTTATCGCCAGTATCTACAGCAGCACACCAGAGGAAGCAGCCGAGGTAGCAGCGATCATCGCTCCTGTTGCTGATGCGATCGAGATCAACCTTTCCTGCCCCCATGCTTCAGGATACGGTTTGGCAGTGGGTAGCAATCCTCGATCAACGGAGAAGATGGTCGCTGCGGTCAGAGATGCAGTGCAAATTCCCGTGCTGGCTAAGCTCTCTCCTGCGGTCGCTGATATCACAACGATCGGTAAAGCGGCTGAATCTGGTGGCGCTGATGCGCTCGTAGCGATCAACACCCTGCCGGCAATGGCAATTGACATTACGATAAAACAGCCGCTATTAGGGAATATCACTGGAGGTCTCTCTGGCCCGGCAATTCGCCCAATAGCGATCCGTGCTGTTTATGAGCTTTATAAGGCAGTTGACATCCCGATCGTCGGTGCTGGTGGAATTGTGACGGGTGAAGATGCGATTGAATTTCTCCTTGCCGGAGCAACGGCTGTCCAGATTGGAACAGGAATCGCCTATACAGATCTTGCGATCTTTTCTAAGATTGAGGAGAGAATGCGTCAATACTTACAGCAAGAAAAGATATCCCTCGCAGAACTTATTGGTCTCGTCCACCGCAGTTGATTATTCTGTGAACGAGTCAGCCGTAATTTAAAATAAAAAAGGCGGCTATTATCTCACTGCTTATCTTATTTGTTATTCGTCTTACAAACTGCTTTTTCGGTGGATTCTTGCACGTATTCATGGTTTATATCTTAAAATTAGCTCTTCCGTAAAATGGCTGCTAAAAAGAGAGCATCCCTATATTAAGCTGACCACCATAACGCAGCTTTGTGTCAGCGACTATCAGCTGATCATTATACAACATTACGACAAGCTCCAAGTCACGACTAGCCATTAACCGCTTCAACTTGAGTCTTTTTTTGCTTCAGTTTACAGTATTTCCAGGCCTTGACTTAGACTGCTAAATGTTGTATATTATTAATAATAAATTTTGTTATTAAATTAAAAAATCATTATTCAACAGGAAGTGAGAGTGATAAACACTGCAATTGCGTGGACGATAAACAAGCTAACGAATCCAATCGACAGAAAAGGAGAGAATCTAATGAAAAATAGAATAGCAAAAATAGTTTCCATCATACTGACCTTGAGTTTAATGTTAATATTATCAGTGGGACACCCGCTGATAGCAGAGACAGCAAGAGCACCACAGCCGATAGAACTGCTGCCAAAGCTGATTATCGTAGGTCCACCAGGACCACTATCAGTACCGTTAGCACATATGGTTGAACATAACAGATTATCTGGTATTGCCGAGAGAGTAGAGTTGATCATATTTAAAAGTCTTGACCAACTTCGGGCGATTGTCGCTGGTCAGCAAGGCGATTTTGTGATAATGCCATCTAATGTCGCCGCTGTTTTCTATAACCGTGGTATGGATATACAACTACTTGATATTTCTGTCTGGAGTGCTCTTCATATAATAAGTTCTGACCACACCGTAGTTGCGATAGAAGATCTCAAGGGTGAAAAGATCGCCATACCACACCGAGGGGGTATGCCGGATATATTATTCAGTTATATCTCCGATCGGCAGGGCATTGATATCGCAAGAGACCTTGAAATCTTTTATGCCGCTAATCCTGAACATGCAGCACGATTATTGCTGGCAGGTAAGGTTGATCATGCGTTGCTGCCGGAGCCACTGGCTACTACAGTTCTCCTGAAAGGAGAACAGCGATTTCTTCGTGTAATCAATATATCAACTGAGTGGGAAAATGTGGTCGGCGGAGGAATAAGAACCCCGATGGCAGGAACTGTTGCTCTCCCATCGGTGCAGGGAAACGCTGCAGTAATCCAGGAATTTCAGAAGCAATTCAAACTATCGATTGCCTGGATGTTAGAAAACCCAGATGAAGCGGGAATTCTCGCTGAACGAAAATTGGGGTTTAACGCGAAAGCTGTGTCTAAGTCCATAGCAAACATTACCTGGGATTTTGTCACGGCAAGTGATGCCAGAGATGACCTGGAAATCTTTTTTGGCATAATGTATGCATTCTCACCAGAGTCAATCGGTGGTAGGCTTCCCAGCGATGATTTTTATCATCAAGGCTTCTGATATAG
>CAZORT010000047.1:0-7682 GCA_964582575.1 uncultured Thermotogae bacterium | reverse complement strand
TAGGAGCAAGGGATAGGTACCATGATGGTCAGGAACTATGGGGTATAGCTAATCACTTTTTTGAATGCGGACTCATAAGCTGCCTCCTTTTTTCCGCTTATTCTTGGGTAACATGAATCATGAGGCAACGATGCAATTTTACTATCGTGTCGGTAACATTTAATGTGAGGCAATTTGGAGGTAATTTTACCTTGTTTTTTGCATTGACATCCACTATAATGATAAATAGTTCATTGATATGGGGGTGAACGGTTTCGACGTGAATGGCAAAGCAAGGTGGCAAGCGGAGCATATGCTATCTCCTAAAACTGGCAAACTTCAAATACAAATGCCAACTACGCATTTGCTACCCCTTCTCTAAACTAGAGAAGGGCGTCTAAAGTGGATGACCGCAGGCCACTTCTAAGGCGCCGATTATGCGGTTATATTGGTCTATGCGCTTTTCATAGCCCAGTGAACAAATAATAAGCTAGGCTCATGTTATCCTGAGTCATGGGAGAGCAAGAAGCCGAATCTTTAAATCATGGCACTAAGCTTGTAGATGCCGAGTAGCGTAATTCGCGGACGCGGGTTCGATTCCCGCCACCTCCACCAATAGACTAAATATGATGAAAAAGCAAAGGCTCTATAAAGTAGTCATATCGACGCTTCTCCTCGCAATGGTCCTCCTTGGTCTGTGGGCAAGCTCCGCTCCAGAAGGAAGAGCTATTTATTATTTAGTACTCGATGGGACGATCAATCCTGCTTCGAAAGATTTTATCCTGCGAGCGATCGATGAAGCAGTAGCCGCACAAGCAGAGTTGATAATCCTTCACTTAAACACACCTGGCGGATTGGTTGCAGCAACGCGATCAATTGTCTCTGCACAACTTGTTTCTCCTATTCCTGTCGTCGTCTTTGTCAGTCCAGCAGGCGCGCAAGCAGCATCTGCCGGGGTCTTTATCACTATGGCCGCTGATGTTGCTGCAATGGCTCCGGGAACGAACATCGGCGCTGCCCATCCTGTTCCGCTCGGTGGAGCGGCGGAAGAAGATGTCATGACCGAAAAGGTTGTCAGTGATATCGCTGCTTGGGCAAAGAGCATCGCCGAGCTGCGAGGGAGAAACGTGGAGTGGGCAGAATTAGCAGTGCGTGCGAATGCTTCTGTCACTGCCTCGGAAGCGCTGGCGTTGGGGGTGATCGATCTATTCGCCACTGATAAAGAAGACCTCCTTGCCCAGTTGGAAGGACATACACTTCTCGATGGTCGCGTTCTACAAGTAGCCGGTCTTCCGTTGCGGGAAGTGCGGCAGACATGGCGGGAACGATTGTTCAACTACTTGGCTGATCCGAATATCGTTTATATGTTACTCATGCTTGGAATGTTGGCTCTTGCATGGGAATTCATGCAACCAGGAATCGGATTGGGGGCAGCTGTAGGAGGGAGCATGCTGGTCCTCGCCTTTTTCGGTCTTCAGATACTGCCGATCGACATCACTGGTCTTGCATTGCTCGGGGTGGGAATTCTACTGATAGTGCTTGATATCTTTACTCCTACCGATGGGATATTGACAGTCGGTGGTGTCATTGCCCTCCTCATCGGTTCATTTGCTCTATTTGATATTCCTGATCCCGCTATGGCGCTGTCGTGGTGGAATATCCTCGCTGCAGTGGGTACCTTGACCTTAGTCTCTGTCTTTGTGATTGGCAAGTCAATCGCTATCCAAAAGAAAGCGGTCGTAACAGGCCCCAGCGGTATGGTTGGAGCAATAGGCGTGGTACGAAAAGAGCTCAATCCTGTCGGAATAATTTTGGTCAAAGGAGAGCTATGGAAAGCGGAGATCGATATGAGTGATCCATCTGACAAGCCGATACGCAAGGACGAACGGGTAGAGATTGAGCGGGTTGAAGGGAACAAACTCATTGTACAACGTCAAGCGCAATCGTCTAATGCTGAATGATTTATATAGAGCGTAATAAATAGTTACATGTATTTTCTGTAGGGGTTCTGTACTCGGGGTCGTCTCTGACCCCGAGGTCGGGCTCAGGGACGAGCCCGACTACTATTAAACCCGCGGGCTCGCCAAGGCGAGCCCCTATAATAAATGTGCAAATATTTATTGCGTTACATCTATCTACAACCGCATTCCGCCATTAAAGATACTAGCAAGCAACGAGAAGAATCTCCATAGCAGAAGCTTGCCGATCATATTTGTATCAATCTATTTAACGCTTCCTGAAAAAGAATTCACCACATCTTGCTTCTCATTTCATACGAAGGAATATCTGCAAATAATCGAATGTTGCAATATATGAAAGGCCTATACCGATAGAGAGAAGGACTAATCCATACGGCCACTGTAAGAAGAGAAAACTGATTCCGGCAATGATTACCCATGCGGCTGCCTTACCGCTGAAGCGAGCAGCGATTGCTGGCCGGTGGTTGCGATGAAGGAGTATGGCGCCGATAAATAGGGTGATATGAGGAATGAAGTAGAGGATCAATAAAACGACTGGAATATCGTTGGTGACAAAGGATAGCACGGTTAGCACGGAAGCGTAAAGGAGCTTGTCCACTGCAGGATCAAGGATTTTACCTAATGTTGTAACCTCATTGCGCCGGCGCGCAATTATCCCATCAATAGAATCACTGATACAGATAAGAAGGAAAATTACCAGCGCCATCTCCCGTCTGTCGAGGAAGAGCAGATAAATAACTACGGGAATTAATATTCCTCGCAAAATCGTAATTTTATTGGCTAAGGTCATGATATATTTTTCTCTTCGTCTGCTGTTAACAGCCAGGAGTTCGGCTAAATTGCGGTGTGGTGATTTACTGGCGCTAATTCATTTAATCAGCTTTACGGCAAGATTTCACCAAATAGACGTGTAAGGTTACGGAAACAAATTTTCTCTATTTGCGCCAAAGTAAATCCTTCTCTATCCAATAATTGAGTAATCTTCGGATAATCGCCAATGCCATCAATTCCTTGTGGTCTGCTCGTGACTCCATCCAAATCTCCGCCAAGCGCAATACAATCTTCTCCTCCTACATTTATCGCGTGGTTTATATGTTCTATAATCCATTCAATTTCCGGACGCTTCAAAGCAGCAATCTCTGCTTTGATTCTTTCTTGTGACTGTCGGTCATCAGCAGCACATGCCGAGAACTCTTGGCGCAGTTCTGATACACGTCGATAGAAATGGGGAGAAATAAATGCTGAAGAGAAATTTATTCCCATTACCCCGCCACGATCAGCAAGCTTACGGATCATATCATCGGTTAAGTTACGCGTGCTGGGACAGATTACACGACAATTAGAATGACTAGCGATAAACGGGCGGCGAGAGATTTGCAGGACATCATAGAATCCTTGATCTGATATATGGGAGAGATCGACCATAATACGCAGTTCTTCTGCCAACTCTACTAACTCCTTTCCTTTAGTAGTTAATGGTGAGCCCGAGCCAAACACAGCGCCAGAAAAAGGATTGTCAGCCCAGGCAATGATCAGACTGCGTACTCCCAATGCGTAAAAATGGTGTAATGCTTCTACTTCTCCTTCGAGCGGATCAGCTCCTTCAAGACCGATAATTGCGGCGATTGGACCACCGGTACAAGCAGATTTTACGGCATCTGCAGTAAGGGCAATTTCCATTCCCCCTTTTGTCGCGGCAGCCATTTTGTTGATCGTTTCAATCATCGCTTCTGCCCGTTCTCTTGCTCGGTGAGGATAAGTTTTGCTCAACACAAAACAGGCAAAGAGTTGAGCGCATACTTTAACGCGTAACATCTCAGGAAAACTTACCGCGCCTTCTCCCTCTCCTGTTATAAAATCAAATTTCTGATCCAGTACTTTGGTTGCAGTGTCGCAATGACCGTCGAAAAAGAACATTTTATCTCCCTAAGTTCTACAGCAATGCCAAGATAACTATAATACGAAACAATTTTATCTTTACCGATCCTTTAACGTTAGCAAACGCTAACATTTGCAGAGTGAAAAACGGGAATCCCTTTTATTCAGCGTTGTTCCGCCTGCTTTTTTGCGCTTCCTTTCTCTTCTGATATAACATAACCGATATATAAGCGATGGACTCCTGCGTTGTAATCACTAAGATAGCGAGGATAATTGTTAAAAAAGCAATGATCATTGTAACGGGATTGATGATCGTTT
Organism: uncultured Thermotogae bacterium; assembly: GCA_964582575.1. Lineage (GTDB taxonomy): Bacteria > Bipolaricaulota > Bipolaricaulia > UBA7950 > UBA7950 > UBA7950. The sequence continues at coordinate 3,528 of CAZORT010000047.1, read as the reverse complement.
TTAGAATTCTCTTTCGGTTCTTAGTTTTCATTGCATTTTTCTCCTTAGCAGCTCTTCTGTAACCAAGCGCCAATTATTATTATAGCTTCCAATGGTCAATCAATCAATTATAGGGTTTAGCGTCAAGGAATCAGCATTACACCACACTTGACTTTCAGAACAGTTAATGGTATATTATATTATTGAATGAACGTTCGTTCGAAAAATGTTCGTTCGAGGAATATTGTGCTGGAGGAGTTATATATGGAACAGGTCATCCCAAAACGGAAAAAATGGATCATTGAGGCAGCGGTCGCTGCGTTTGCCCAAAAAGGATTTCACCTAACGAGCATGCGCGAGATTGCCAAGGGTGCGGCAGTAGCAATCGGCACTCTTTATCACTATTTTGATAGCAAAGAGGATATGCTGATCGATATTCTCCGCACAGAGATTGATGTGTTGCAAGAAGCATTGACCGATATAACGCAGAGTCACCGTCCAGCAAATGAACAGATTGAAGCTGTACTACAATTGTGCGTTGATCGACTGGCAATGAACAAGTCACTGACGAAACTCATCTTTTGTGAAAAGGTGATAATGCAAGAAAAGTTTAGAGACAATTTCCGCTCGCTTCACGACACGATCGTCGTACACCTGCAGAAGATCATTACCCAAGGTATCACAAAGAGAGAAATAGTATCGTGCAGTCCATCCCTTATGGCCGCACTCATTATGGCCGCGATCGGAGCGATGATCGGAAGAATAATCGCAGAAGAGCCAAATGAAGAGATAAGTTTACGTGAAGCAGCAAAACAATTGCATAACTTGCTGTGGCAAGGTTTAATGGCCAAACCTGATCCAGTTTTACAGTAATTTTCCAGCGAGGAGGAGACGATGAATAGAGGAATCAAACCGATTGTATCAACTCTTATCGGGCCAGCCATGTTGTCAATAACATTGAAAACCCGATATCGGCCATTACTACGCAGAAAACTGGTTAATCTTACTGAGCGTACAATTCATCGCGTAACACATGCTGCTAATCATCCAGAGAGGATAAACCAAGATCGTTATATTGTTGGAAGGAGTCTGCTCCACTCTGCTGAGCGGGCGCTACAAAGCAGAAATATCTCTGACCACGCACTCCGAGGTGTTGCCACCGTCATCAATAGCGCGATTAACTCAATTTCTATCAGGAATCAGTTCAATGAACAACACGGAAATGGTCCGCCGGGATTCCTCGTCATCAGTCCTACCAAGATGTGCAACCTTAAATGTCCTGGTTGCTGGGCAGGGACAGAAGATAATCCAGCTACACTTGAATTTGATCTCTTCAATCGGATAGTCAGAGAGATGCGCGAATTGTGGGGAGCGCACTTCGTTGTAATTACCGGTGGAGAACCGCTCCTTTATCGCAGTCAAGGGAAGGGGTTGATAGATATCGCAGAAACCAACCCGGATTCCTATTTTATGTTCTATACCAATGGCAGCAACCTGACTCAGGAGATAGCAAAGAGAATCGGTAAAGCAGGAAATATCTCTCCCTCTATCTCTGTGGAAGGAGGCATAAAATCAACCGAAGCAAGACGAGGAGAGGGGATCTTCAGTAAACTCCTTGCTGTATTCGAGTATCTTCGACAAGAAGGAGTGCTATTTGGTATTGCGCTAACTTCAACGCGTGATAATTGTGATGAAATACTGACCGATGAGAACATTGATTTTTATTGCAATCAACAAGGAGCGATGTACGCTTGGGTCTTTCCCTATACACCGGTAGGCAGAGGGTATAACCTTGATCTGATGATGGAACCGGTTCAGCTGCGGCGGCTGCACCGCCGGCTGTGGGAGGCGATCGTTCAACACAAAATCTTCTTAGCAGATTTTGGACAGAGCAGCACTGCCTGTGGCGGCTGCCTTGCCGCCGGCCGGCCGGCCGGAAAATTTTACATTAACTGGAACGGTGATGTTGCTCCGTGTGCATTCACTCCCTATGCGGGGTGTAATATCCACGACATTTACGAGCGAGGCGGCAATTTGAACGATCTGATGGAGATCGAGTTCTTCGCTGCTGTCCGTGCTTGGCAAAGACGCTACGGTTACGGCTCCTTTCCTACTACGCAACAGAACTTGATTCGACCTTGTCTCTATCGCGATCACTTTGGAGAGCTCAGCAAGCTACTGAAGAGATATAAACCCGCTCCGTTAAATCAAGAAGCAGAAGCCGTTTTAAGTGATCTCTCTTATCGGGAAAAGCTTGTGGTATATAATAAAGAGTGTGCAGCAGTGCTCGATCCTGTGTGGAAGCACCAATATTGTATGCCTATTACTTGTAAAATAGATGCAGAACGCCTCGTTGAAACTCTGCACCGATAGTAATTGACAGGTAACTACTCAGGCACCAGAACCCAGAATAAATTAAATTGATGAGCCGTTTGCTAAACAAGCAAAACTTGAAAATAGTTGACTGAAGAGAGGCTCTATATTACTGTAAACCGAGATGGCGCAGGGCATGAGCAGTTGCGATTCTGCCCTGCAATGTTCGCTGTAGAAATCCTTGTTTGAGTAAATACGGTTCATAGACTTCGGCGATCGTCTCTTTCTCTTCCGAGAGAGCAGCGGCGATCGTTTCTAACCCCACTGGTCCACCGCCAAACTTGGTGATTATTGTAGTAAGAATCTGCCGATCAAGGTTGTCCAGTCCTTGTTCGTCTATCTCTAACAGATGCAGAGATTCTTGGGCTACAACATGATCGACTACTCCATTACCTTTAATTTGTGCGTAATCACGGGCTCGTTTGAGAAGACGGATAGCGATACGAGGCGTACCACGTGCGCGTGTGGCTAGTTCGCGTGCTCCTTCCGGAGTCACTTCAATACCGAGAGTTTTTCCTGCTTGCAAAAGGATCGCTTCTAATTCCGTTGGCTGGTAAAAATCAAGGTAGAAGATGACTTCAAATCGATTACGTAATGGTGCTGAAAGAAGGCCAGTACGAGTCGTTGCGCTGATCAGGGTAAATGGCGGCAAATCAATACGCAGTGACTGTGCATTGGGTCCTTCTCCTAAGATCAGGTCAATCTTAAAATCCTCTAATGCCGGGTACAGGATCTCTTCCACATTCCGGCGCAGTCGATGAATTTCGTCGATAAAGAATACATCTCCTGGCCGGAGATTGGTAAGGATAGCCGCCAGATCTCCCGGCCGTTCCAATGCCGGGCCAGAGCTTATTTTGATCTCTACTCCTAATTGGGCGGTGATAATATGAGCTAATGTGGTCTTACCTAATCCCGGAGGGCCATGGAGGAGCACGTGATCTAATGGCTCATTACGCTCTTTGGCGGCAGCAATGTATATTTCTAATTTCTCTTTTATGCTTGCTTGACCAATAAATCCACGTAAATCTCGTGGTCTTAAAGAGACGAACGGAGGATCATTCTCCTGCCTTTGCGGGCCTGTCATTCGTTCGATACGCATCTTACACTAATTGTACGTGATAAGCGGATAACAGGCAATTAATATCTTGCGATAAGTTTAGTTATTGCCTAATATTA
>CAZORT010000046.1:0-7701 GCA_964582575.1 uncultured Thermotogae bacterium | reverse complement strand
CCGAATATTTTAACCAATACGGTCACTTCTTCCGCTTCTTTATCGATCTCCTTAATTGTACCCGTAAAATCAGCAAATGGTCCTTCGACAATCTCTACTACTTCCCCTACATCAAAATCAATCTCAATCCTCGGATCAGTCGATTCAGCAGAAACTTCTAATAGCCCTGCTTTACGTTGGATCAATTTCATCTCCGGCCCGTCCTCAATCGGAGTCGGCCTAAAGTGTGGTCCTACATACCTGATCGCTCCATTGACTCCGGCGATTAGTTCGAGCATATCTTTCTCCTCTAACCGCATACGGGCAAAGATATACCCCGGAATGAGGCGCCGCTTTTCAATCCGCAGGATTGAAACGACCCGTTTATCTTTATATTCCTTTATCTTTACCAAGCCGGAAGCTCTTGCCGCTATCACGTCTTCTCGTTCAAGGAGATCACCTTGCTTTAACTCCATCCCTTGTTTGAGCGGCACCATCCGTTTTTCCAGTAAGGATATAGATTTTTTTTTCTCATCAGAGAACGTGAAAGTAACACGGTTCACCTTGTCACGCAATACAATTTTCCCTGTATTAGTAACGATAAACTGCTCGTCTTTATTAGCTGTTAGCGGGACGCCATGACGAATCTTCTCTCCCACACGAATATCACTTCTAATCCGTTTATCTGCCGGAATGAGATACTCCTCTTCATTCCGATTGGTCATCTCGATAATGACTCGCCCGAATAATTCTATCTTTTCAACCTTCCCATCTTTTACCATATGGAGCGGCGGTTTACGCGCAATTGAATCATCGCGTGAGATCCGTTCATTTGCGTTAATTAAGAGATCATATTCATAGGGGACACGATATTCAGTTCCAGCACCATGACGACTGCGCGAAGTAATTACCTCTTCTACCGGAACGATAAATATTTCTTCCTGATCGTCAATTTCAAATATCTCAAATTCTTTCTCCCATCCATGCAATCTAACTAGCTCAGTAAGATTATCTTTGACTGTCAATTCCGAGCCAGCATAAGTCTGAATTGCATACCACTTTTTCCTGCGCATAAATTAAAGCTCCACTCTTGCTAAAGATCAAGAAGTTTAAATCAAATATCGGTTACGCTAAGTAGTCAAGCACTTTAGATTAACATCAAAAAAGCAATCATCGCTGCTGTTAGAGTATCTATTCCCCATATATAAGTCGTTAATATAACTACCAGTATCAGAATCAATATTGTAAATGATATCACCTCGCTCTTTTTAGGCCAAGAGACTCGGTTGATTTCTGTGCGAACTCCTCTTATGTAATTCATAATTCGAGTCAACACCACACCTCCTTCACCGCCCAAAACCAACCATCTTATTGCAGGCCCGGGAGGACTTGAACCCCCAACCTTCCGATTTGGAGTCGGACGCTCTGCCAGTTGAGCTACGAGCCTTAAGAGTGTAACTACACCTCTTTATGCAGAGAGTGCTGTCGACACCATTTGCAATACTTAGAGAGTTGCAGTTTCTTTTGCGTATTAAGTTTGTTCCGTTTTGTATGGTAATTCCTTCTTCCACACTCGCCACAGGCGAGATTAGCGTGAATTATCTGCGTTGCTTTTTTTGCCATATATCGCTCTTATTTAAGAATTTTAGTAATAACTCCGGCGCCGACAGTCTTCCCACCCTCACGAATAGCGAAACGAAGGCCTTCAGTCATCGCGATATCATGAATTAATTCGCCAATCACTTTGACGTTGTCGCCAGGCATTACCATCTCTACACCGTCAAGGAGGCTAACAGAGCCTGTGATATCAGTGGTACGGAAGAAGAACTGCGGTCGATATCCATCAAAAAATGGTGTGTGGCGACCCCCTTCATCCTTTGACAAAATGTATACCTCAGCTTCAAATTTGCGATGCGGACGGATCGAACCAGGAGCAGCAATAACTTGTCCCCGCTCAATACTATCTTTATCGACTCCACGCAAGAGAATTCCTACGTTATCACCAGCGATAGCGCTATCCAATATCTTATTGAACATCTCAAGACTCGTTGCAACTGTCTTGATTGTCTGATCGTGAATTCCGACGATCTCTACATCAGATCCTGGAGTAATCTTACCCCGCTCAACTCGGCCAGTAGCAACTGTGCCCCGCCCTTTAATTGAGAAAATATCTTCAATCGGCATTTGGAACGGCTTATCTTCCTCGCGATCCGGCAAAGGGATATAATTATCTACTGCATCCATCAACTCGAGAATCGGCTTAGCATCCTCACCGTCAATTGCAGGATTGCGTAATGCTTTACTCGCCGATCCTTTAATTATCGGAATTTCATCACCAGGGAATTCATACGCAGAGAGGAGATCACGGATTTCCATCTCTACAAGTTCAATCAAATCTGGATCATCAACTAAATCGACCTTGTTTAGAAATACGACCATTGCCGGTACATTTACCTGTCGCGCAAGGAGAACATGCTCACGCGTCTGCGGCATTGGACCATCAGCTGCAGAGACGACAAGGATCGCTCCGTCCATCTGTGCCGCACCGGTAATCATATTCTTAATGAAGTCGGCATGACCAGGACAGTCGATGTGCGCATAATGCCGTTGCTCAGTTTGATATTCAACATGAGAGATAGCGATCGTTAAAATTTTCGTCTCGTCACGCCGGCCGTGCGCTATGCTCGCCTTTGCCACAGTGTCGTAACTGGTTTCTTTCGCCAGACCCTTTTGTGCCAATACCATTGTAATTGCAGCGGTAAGAGTAGTTTTGCCATGATCTATATGCCCAATTGTCCCCACATTAACATGCGGTTTAGTTCTCATAAATTGTTCTTTTGCCATACTTCGCCTCCTAAGCTAATAGTAAGATAATACTTCCGTTTTTTCAATTTTCAACATTGATAGCCCGCGGTCGGGATCGAACCGACGGCCTCCTCGTTACCAACGAGGTGCTCTTCCACCTGAGCTACACGGGCGATCTGTTCATTCTAACCGACCTTCGTTCTGAAAACAAACCATTTAAGATCCCCCTTTACCTATGGTGGAGGGGGAGGGATTTGAACCCCCGTAGGTAACACCAACGGATTTACAGTCCGCCCCGTTTGGCCGCTTCGGTACCCCTCCAGAAGAGTATGAGTGAGCCAGCGGCCAGAATCGAACTGGCAACCTACTGATTACAAATCAGTTGCTCTGCCTGGTTGAGCTACGCTGGCCAATCTTTATTAAGTTTAACAGATTGATCTTATCTCTGTCAAGGCAAAGATTGATTTTATCACAATAGGAGATTAAACTTAAATTTTGTTTCTCTTATCTCCTAAACAAGAGGTCAAAATAATGAACTGCCTAACGGATATAAGCCCGTTTAATAAATTTGATTTTGGTCCTGCCCATCCCTTTAAAATCTATCGCCTTAAATTAACGTATGAACTGATTGCAGCTTATAACTTGATCAATCTTCCGCAAGTCTATCAGATAAAGCCGCAGTTAGCCACTGAAGAAGAGCTGCGCTCATTTCATAGCAAAGAATATTTAGCAGTGCTGCGCATGGCTGACAGCGGAATATGGAATCCTAATATGATGGCGTATGGTTTGACAGCTGGAGATAACCCTATATTCCCTGGGGTCTACGAATGGGCCGCACTCGTTGCCGGTGCATCGATCGCTGCTGCTGCCCAACTAAGCAGCAAAAAAGCAAGCACAGCGTTTAATCTTGCCGGTGGTCTTCACCATGCTATGCCCACGAGAGCATCCGGATTTTGCCATATAAATGACGCTGTATTAGCAATAAATAAGTTATTAGAAGACCATGAACGAGTCGTTTATATTGATATCGACGCCCACCACGGAGATGGTGTTCAACATGCATTCTATTCTACTGATCGTGTCATGACAATTTCGATTCATCAAAGCGGCGATTACATATTTCCCGGCACAGGATTCCCGCATGAAATTGGTGATGGAGCTGGTCGAGGATTTGCAGTGAACATACCTCTCCTTCCTGGAGCCGGCGACAGTGCTTTCCAGTTGGCAATGAACAAAGTGATCCTTCCGCTAATCAACGCGTATGATCCGCAAGTCATTGTTACACAGCTTGGCGCTGATGCATTGGTAGGAGATATGATAGCTTCTTTGACGATGAGCTTACGTGAATTTGAACGAATAGTGAAGACCTTTAAAGATCTCCGGCGACCCTGGCTGGCACTCGGCGGAGGGGGATATGATATCGGCAATGTCGTGCGGGCATGGACGCTCACCTGGGCAGTGATGAATGAGATAGCAATTGACGACCAGATTCCTTCGGACTGGAGAGCGATGGCCGCTCACTGGGGAGTAGATATTACGAACTTAAGAGGAGAAGAGCATGAGACATTTTTTCATCCTGATCAAGCCCATGTTTTAGCAGATTTAGATCGAGTAATAACTTATCTAAAGCGGCATCTCTTCCCCTTGCACAATATTAGTTAGCAGGCTGTCTAAAAAGTCCATGCAGATTGCCACATGACCATTTTGAGAAAGTGCAATGCCAAAAGGAAGAGAGGTTATTATTTATCGTAGAACAGAATGCATAAAGATGTCCTGTGAAAAAGAGATGCACTAAAACAGAGGCAAGGGTGATAATGCGAGATTAGCGATAGCCGTTACATGAAAAGATACGTGAGAAATTAACGACCAAAGAAGGCACGGGGTATCTACAGCGTGGCTATACAGCAGAGCCAGTCTTTGGGAATATGAAATAGAACAGACGGTGAAACTTAAGGAATAAAGAGGCTTTTGGACAGCCTGACCTAATTTATTGAATTTACAGCCTGCATCTTCTTGTTTATGAATTATTTACCGTTTAAGATATATCGCCAATAGCGAAAGATCGGCCTTTGATAGACCAGGGATACGTGCGGCTTGACCGAAAGAATGCGGTTTTATCTTGGTCAATCTTTCCCTGCCCTCATGGGAGATGCTGGTAAGATCATGCCAGGGAAAATCAGCTGAAATTGCCATTTTTTCCAACTGCTTAAGTCGTTTGATCTCCCTTGTTTGTTGCTGCAAGTAACCGTCATATTTAACTGCTATCTCGACCTCATCTGCTACTTCGGAAGTGAGGGAGAGATCACATAAAGGCAGAAGATCGGCCAGCGTAATCTGCGGTCGCTGCAGGAGATGATAGAGGCTGCTTCCATTATCTCTCAATGTTGTTGTGCGGTGTGCTAAGAGCAGAGCATCAATCTTCTCTCCAGGAGAGATATATGTTCGCTGTAACGTCTTTATTGCCGCGGCTATCGCTTCTTTTTTCCTCTGAATCTGTTCATAACGCCTCGGCGGTAATAATCCTATTTGATAACTGATCTCTGCTAATCGCAGATCAGCGTTCTTCTCCCGCAGTGTGATTCGATATTCAGCACGGGATGGCAACATCCGATATGGCTCGTCAACTCCTTTGGTCACAAGATCGTCAATAAGCACACCGATGAATGCTTGCGCACGTGATAGGATAATCGGCTCTTCTCCTCTGATCAATCGGGCAGCATTAATTCCAGCAAGCAATCCTTGTGCTGCTGCCTCTTCATATCCGGTCGTTCCATTAATTTGTCCGGCAAGGAAGAGTCCGGATATCTCTTTTACTTCCAGACTGGATAAGAGTTGTGTTGGATCGACAAACTCATACTCAATGGCATAGCCGAACTGTGTGATGCATGCCTGTTCTAAGCCGATAATGCTGTTTACCATTTTACGCTGTATCTCCTGCGAGAAAGCGGTAAAAAGACCTTGCAAATAATATTCTTCTGAAGACTCTCCTTCTGGCTCAAGAAAGACTTTATGGCTGGTGCGATGCGGAAATTTTACTATCTTTGCTTCAATTGACGGGCAATAGCGCGGCCCCACTCCAGTGATCAGGCCATTATAGTTAGCGCTCTCATTTAAGTTTTCACTGATGAGACGATGGGTCTCCTCATTAGTCGCTGATATGTAAACAGGAAATGTATTCGGTAATGCACGCGGCAAAGCAGCAAATGAGAAACCAAGTGGAACAACACTCGTCTCCTGGCGTTGAAGAAGAGAGAAATCGATTGATTTCCTATCAACGCGAGGTGGCGTCCCAGTTTTAAGTCGCGCCATCTTTAAACCGAGCCGGTGGAGAGAGAAGGCAAGACCAAGTGCTGGGGGCTCGCCTGCCCGTCCGGCAGGAAAAGAAGTATTGCCATAGAGAATCTTACCATTTAAAAAAGTGCCGACTGTAACAATTATCGCTTGGCTATGTAATTCCTCCCCAGTACTGGTCTGTATACCGACTGCACGACCTCCTTTGACGATCAATCCTTCGACTAACGCCTCAATTAATTGCAGATTATCTTGCGTTTCAACTCTCTTTTTAAGTGCAGCTGGATAACGATAGCGATCGACCTGTGCCCGGCAGACTTGCATTGCTCGTCCTTTGCTCGTATTGAGAAGACGAACATTAATCATTGTCTGGTCAGTAATCTGTGCCATTTCACCGCCTAAGGCATCGATTTCAGTGACAAGTTGCGCTTTACCAGGCCCACCAATCGAAGGGTTACAAGAGAGCTTACCGATCTGGGAAAGATTCATTGTGACCAGCGCTGTTTGCATTCCGAGACGAGCAGCGGCTAACGCTGCTTCACAACCGGCATGGCCAGCTCCAATTACGATTAGATCAATTCTTTTCATTACAGTGCGGGGGCAGAAGGAGAGTTAGGCGGCTTAAGGTTTAAAATTCACAGTTAGAAAACCCCGAAGAGGAGATCAGCACAAGCAGGCAGCTTGAAAAATAATCCTGATATTCGCGGTCGTCTCTGACCACGAAATTCTTCTTCCATTCCAACCCTCAAACCATAAACCATGAACTTTTTCTAAGCCGCCTTTCCTCGTGACTCAGTCCTTTTTGAACAGATTAAGAAGTTCAATTGGCAGCGGAAAGACGATTGTACTAGTGGTCTCTGCTGAGATGTCACGTAACGTTTGCAAGTAGCGCAATTGCATTGCAGCAGGATTCTGTTGCAGAATTGCCGCTGCCTCGGCAAGTTTTGCTGCTGCTTGCAGTTCTCCTTCCGCATTGATGATCTTTGCCCGTCGTTCGCGTTCTGCTTCCGCTTGCTGTGCAATTGTCCGCTGCATCTCAGCCGGAATATTCACTTCTTTGATCTCTACAGTCGATACTTTTATTCCCCAAGGATCTGTCTGCTCATCAATTATCTGTTGCAGCTGTTCATTGATCCGATCGCGTTCAGAAAGGAGTTCATCGAGTTCGACTGCGCCCAAGACACTGCGCAGAGTTGTCATCGAAATTTGCCGCGTCGCTTCGATATAGTGCTCTACCTCCACAACGGCCATCGACGGGTTCATCACGCGAAAGTAAAGGACAGCATTGACGCTTACCGTTACGTTATCTCTGGTGATTATATCTTGGGGTGGAACGTCAAAGACGATAGTCCGCAGGCTGACCCTCACCATCTTATCCACAATTGGAATGATGAGGAATATTCCCGGCCCTTTTGCTCCGACCAATCGTCCCAATCGGAAAATCACTCCTCGTTCGTACTCCCTGACAATCCTGATTGCACTGATCAGCAGAATCACCACTATCGCAGTTATAAACAAAATTGGCCCCATTTTCTACCTCCATTATGTCCACCTAATTATATAATGAATATCTATCATAGAACTATCCGCAGGGAAAATCAACTTAGGATGTAACTGCCCACCCAC
>CAZORT010000045.1:0-7726 GCA_964582575.1 uncultured Thermotogae bacterium | reverse complement strand
GCTCCCTTTTCATTCTGACTCCTGAATTCTGACTTCTGGCTCCTGAGCAGTTATAGATAATCAACGATATAAACGAAACTACTACAAGGAGAGGAAGGAATGAAGTACAATTCAGTTTATATTGTCGTTGGTCTTTGCACCAAGAATTGCGGCGACACAGTCGCCGGTGTGATCAAGACCGCTAGTCAGGGGCTTACGCGGTGCTTCCCAAAGAGACGCGCCCTGATCGTCGTCTCCGACGGGTTCTCGACCGATAACACACAGGAGAAATAGCTTGCAGTAAAGACGGTCGTAGAAGTGCACATACGGTGCAGCTCGCTGCGTCCGCGGAAGAACTTACAATATTAAATTAACCAGCTAATGACTACGAAAGACCCCTTCAACTCAACAAATCATCTTCGCCATGATCTTGCTCAGATTGGTAAGAAGGCCATTGCCGCGGTCGATCCAGTTACCTGCCTTAAGCAAGCCGTGGTCATGAAGGACGATCACCTCATCATCGAAGACCAGAGCTTCGACCTCGCCCAGGTTCAGAGGATCATCGTCGTTGGGTTTGGTAAAGCCTCGGCCCGGATGGCTGCAGCATTGGAAGGGATCCTTGGCGAACGGATCTCGTGCGGGCTCGTCGTCACCGCCGACGGGTACGCGGTCCCAACTGAGCGAGTAACTATCGTCTGTGCGACGCATCCGATTCCGGATGAACGTGGTATGGCCGCTGCAGAGCAAATCGCAGCGCTCGTCGATGGAGCGGGCGAGAAAGATTTGGTGATCGTCCTTATTTCTGGCGGAGGATCGGCATTACTGGTATTGCCCGCTTCCGGGATCACGCTCGACGACCTCTCCTCGGTCAATGGGCTCCTACTTCGCAGTGGGGCACGGATTCAAGAGATGAACACAGTCCGTAAGCACCTCTCACAAGTGCAAGGGGGGCAGCTTGCGCAGCGGGCCTTCCCCGCACAGGTGATCGCCCTCATCCTTTCCGATGTGCCTGGTGATCCTGTGGACGTGATCGCCTCCGGTCCGACCGTAGCTGATCCGACCACCTTTCAGCAGGTGAAACAGATCCTCTGTCGGCATAACATCTGGGACAAGGTCCCGCATGCAGTGCTGGCGCGGATTAAGGCTGGTCTAAGCGGCGAGATCTCCGAGACCCCAAAACCTGGCGACCCTACATTGCAGCGAGTGAGCACCACTATTATTGGATCAGGAACGCGCGCTGCTGAAGTTGCTCTCGCTGAAGGGATACGTTTGGGGTATAACACTTTACTTCTTACCACTACTCTTGAAGGGGAGGCACGTGTGGTGGGGAAGGTCCTCGCTTCTCTGGCCAGGGAAGAAGTGGTCCATCAGCGTCCGCTCCCCCTCCCCGCACTGATCATCGCCGCCGGGGAGACTACAGTCACTGTAATCGGAGACGGAAAAGGCGGGCGTAATCAGGAACTCGCCCTCGCTGCTGCTTTGGGGATCGAAGGGCTGCCAGGAGTTGTGTTCTGCTCACTCGGGACTGATGGCTGCGATGGACCGACCGATGCCGCTGGCGGGATAGTCGACGGGGGAACAACCGCGCGGATACGTAAGCATGGGGCCGACCCCGATGATCTCCTTGCCAGGAACGACGCCTATCATGCTCTCTCCTGTTCCGAGGACCTGATCATCATCGGCCCGACCGGAACGAATGTCGCTGATATCTGTATGATCGCAGTGGAAGCAGGCTAAGGAGCTTTAGGAGGGAAGACCATCTTATCTAAGGTATCTCCAATAAGAGCGTCAACGCTCGCCATTGATAATTGTACCTGCTCCCACAAGACAGTTTTGGAGATCGACTTCGCTTAAACGGCAATTCTCATCGATTACACAACCGGTAATCGTGCAGTTCTCGATTAACACATTGTCGAGGATAACAGAATCCTTTACTTCCGATGATATTATGCGGACATCGCGTCCGGTTACTGTCTCCTGTTGAGCAAAATAACGATTGGCTTCAATATAGGAGTGGCGATCACCGATATCGTGCCAACCATCTTCAAAGATAAACGGATCAATTGTTATATCTTTTTTGGTGAGCAGCCACTCATTGAAATATCCTGGCGCATCTCTGCCAGCCTTGCTCCTCGCGACGAACGCTGAGAAGAGAGGTAAGATTGCTGCTGGATAGATATAACAAGCAGTACTTACAAGTGAACTGCGAGGATGGGACGGTTTCTCTTGGAAATCAACGATCTTTCCGTTGGATACGACAGCTACTCCGTAACGATTACGTACCTTTGCTTTCTCTTTGATGTCATAGAGAGCGATGATCGGATTTCCACGGTAAGCAGTGATCAGATCACGCAATGGGAATTGGAATATATTATCCCCTCCAATGACCAATATCTCTTCAGTGATCTTAAGGTGTTCAGCGAGAAAAGCGAGCGCGCCGATCGTGCCTAATTTTTCTTGTTCTGCGTAGCTCTCTTCGATCACCAGTTCAACATCGTGCTCTGTCTGATCGCTCCATGCAGTAAATTGTTTCGCAAAATAACGATTGGTGGAGATGATCGGCCGATCTATTGATCGGTAATTATCGAGAATGTACTCAATAATCGGTCTTCCTGCTACTGGAAGGAGCGGTTTTGGTCGATGGATGGTGATTGGATGAAATCGGACGGCATAGCCGCCGGCAAGGATAATCGTCTTCATTCTTATGCAATAGTCCTATCTGTTCAGTCTTTTGACAACAGCCGTTTAAACTCTTCGATCAGCGGCACTGGTGTTGGATCGACTTTATTTAGTAATGCCAAATATACGCTGGCGTAATCGCCAAGATATATCTGCGAGAAGATCTGTCCGATCTCGCTCTTCCCTGATGCGTTGATTTCGGTAAATGATAGATCGTAGTTAGTGAACAGATTGTTGATCGTCTCTATGCGGGCGATGTTCTCAGCACGGTCATAGTCGTTGCGGAGCAACAGGATCTCCTGATTGGGTAGGAGATCATTACCAAATAGGCATTCGATCTCATTGTGATTCAGTTCGGGAATGATATTCCAAAAGGCCGGTTGTTTTGCGTTTTCGTTAATCTGAGCCTTCCAGCGCAGCGCCACCACATCAGTATTATCTTGTGTGCCGTAGATTAAGGGGATTTTACCGATGAGCTTGGCAGCCAATTTTTTTGCTGGGTTCTCTGCAATATCACAAGAAGGTTTACAGAGGGCGGCAATTTGGACCAATTCATCTACCAGAGAATCGATCTTATCTACTCCGGAAACAAACCCGATTTGCGAAAGAAGATTTAGTAAGGAGAGAGAGAGATATCCGATCGCTGCTCGGGGTTGATATCCAGCGGGAATCTGCAGATAAGGTATAGATTCACGGTGGGCGATCTCTTTGAGAGCGCCGCCGCTTGATAGACTGAGTGTCGTTACTTGTCGTTTTAGACCCGTATTAAGGGCACTGAGTGTTTCAGCAGTATTACCGGAGTAACTGACAGTTATCAGCAGTGTTAGCTCATCAACAAACGGAGGAAGGCTGTAGTTACGGTGAACAAATACAGGGACTGTGGCAAACCGTTTTACGATATCACCGGCCAGTGCTGATCCTCCCATTGCACAGATAACTATCTTATCGATCTTATTGATCTGTGGTGGCTTAAATGCAGCGCCGATTGCAAATGCTTCGCGGCATTGCTCAGGAAAATGTGCTAAGACTGCGAGCATCTGCTGGCAGTCATATTGTTGATCAAAGAGACTATTATTGCTCATTCTGACTCCTGACTTCTTACTCCTGGCTCCTGAGTAATCTTCGTGATCTTACCGAAAAAAGAGGACTCTTTGCTCATCCTTCTAATATGCAAGGTGATTAGTAACTGCTGACTAATAATTCGCGCGAACAATGGTACTTGACCCAATAACCGATCACTTAGTCTCATCGTCTCTTTATCGCTATCCCTGAGTAGTCGCGCGGAGACAAGAGAATCTTCACTCTGCTTAGATAAATTATCTATCGCACCGTGCTGCCATTATGCGGATCGAATAAGTGCATATAATCCATTCCCACTTGTAGTTTAATCGCATCACCGACTCTGATCTGTTGGCGTGGAGCAAGTGACGCCACCAGTTCCTGGCCGCCGCAGTTTGCGTGGATTTGGATCGCATCTCCGAGAGGCTCTACTACTTTGACTGTCACGTTGATGATATCATTGCCGTTGGAGT
Organism: uncultured Thermotogae bacterium; assembly: GCA_964582575.1. Taxonomy (GTDB): domain Bacteria; phylum Bipolaricaulota; class Bipolaricaulia; order UBA7950; family UBA7950; genus UBA7950. Next base: position 3,536 of record CAZORT010000045.1, on the reverse strand, counting down.
CTACAGGACCATGGAGGTCTTCTGGCCTAATTCCCAGCACTATCTCTTCACCATCATATTCGATTCTTTGATCGTCGTCAGGGAGCGCTAATTTAAAGCCGCTCCCTTCAATATAGAGAATACCGTTTTCAAGTTTGAGGCGGGCAGTTAAAAAATTCATCGATGGACTGCCGATAAAGCCGGCAACAAATTGATTAGTAGGATAATCATATAGATGTTGCGGCGGAGCATACTGGTGGAGTTCTGCTTTGTGCATCACAGCTACTCGCTCGCCAAGTGTCATCGCTTCCACTTGATCATGAGTAACATAGATCGATGTCGTCTTTAGCTTATGGTGTAATTCTTGCAGCTCAGCTCTCATCGCTACCCGCAGTTTGGCATCCAAGTTGGAGAGAGGTTCGTCAAAGAGAAAGACTTTCGGTTCACGGACAATTGCGCGTCCTAACGCCACCCTCTGACGCTGTCCACCTGAGAGTTGGCGTGGTTTGCTCTTGAGCTTCTCGGTGATTCCTAACAGTTCTGCTGCTTCTCTCACGCGTCGATCGATTTCTGCCTTGGGAGTTTTGCGTAACTTGAGCCCGAAGGCCATATTATTGTAAACATCCATATGCGGATAGAGGGCATAATTTTGAAAGACCATTGCAATGTCACGATCCTTAGGAGGAATATTATTGACCAATCGATCACCAATGTATATCTCACCTGCGGTGATCTCTTCCAATCCTGCTATCATGCGCAATATTGTTGTTTTACCGCACCCAGATGGCCCGACTAATACTGTAAATTCTCCATCTTTGATTGCGAGATCAACCGTATCCACAGCGGTAAAGTTACCGAATTTCTTCGTTACCCCTTTTAATTGTACTTCTGCCATTATGCTCTTCCCTCCTACTGTCATGTCAACGATACTCTGTCATTTCGCAGGAGTCTTCACGACTGAGCAATCTAAGCTTTCCCTTAGCAAAGTAGGACTTTACGGGGCAGGTCCCTGCACTGTGTAATAGGACTACACGGAGCCTGTGGTCGAAATGACATTTCTTGATTGATACGCCACTACTGTAATTTTTATTATTAAGGTTACCGCAAAGTTTGATCTTCTGCAAACGATCGGCCGACAGTCTTTATCAAGAAAACTATTTTTTGGGATGGTTCATTCTCTCCGCTTTTTCCACGAAGGAATACCGGATTTTTGAGCAATCTAAAGATTTCTCCTGCGGTCGAAATGATATTTCTTGATTGACAGGCCACTGCAGGAATTTTGAACTTTCATAGTTCTATTCTTCGTCCTCTTTGTGGTGAATTTCCTGCCCCGTGCGTACCGAAATTAGAAGTCACTACCAGCTCGAAAAGATAAAGAAACTTATTTAGCTGCACCTACTCTTGCTGCTCCAATAGATCTTTCAGTGTCCACTCATTTAATAATTCTTTAATTTTCCCATCGATCGCTTTCCATAATCCCTTTGTCGGACAGATCGTATCAAGTTGACAAGCTTTGGTCGGCGTTAAGCAGCTGAGAAGCGCCAAAGGGTTATCCAGTATTTCGATAAGTTCTCGCATAGATATAGTCTCTGGGGGTTTCGCCAAATAATAGCCACCTTTACGGCCCTGTTTGGCAGTGATGATTCCTGAACATTTCAACTGATGAAGAATCTTCACCACAAACGGTGCTGGCAAGGAATACTTAGTAGAAACATAAATGGCTGATACTGGTTCTTCTGGCGAACCAGCGGCGATCTCTAGCAGAGAAATTAGACCATAGCTAGCTTTTTTTGTTAATTGCACACGCAGATCCTTGTTCTCAGTTTTGTCAGATTTTAACGCCAGGAAAGCTTACTTATTAATTATACTTGGCATAACGTTCATCAAGTTCTTTCTTCACTTTTTCTACATGCTCATGCCGTTTGACCAATAATGCGGGAATTATCTCTCCTTTTGCTTGTAGATAATTGTAGATTGCCTCACTTAGTGCTTCGACAGCCAGGAGCGAACAGTGCATTTTAGCTGGGGGAAGACCTCCTAACATCTCTGCTACGTCCTGATTGCTAATCGCGGTTGCTTCTGTCAGTCTCTTTCCCTTAACCATCTCTGTTACAATCGAGGAAATAGCAATAGCGGCAGTGCAACCAAAGGTTTCCCATGAGATATCTGAAATTGTATCTTCATTGTTTGCGTTGCGCTCTACTTTGATGTACAGCCACATTACATCACCACACATGATGTTTCCTACTTTACCAACAGCACTGTATTCCTCTAATTTCCCTTTATTACGTGGATTACGAAAATGGTCGAGGACTCTTTCTGAATACATCTAAAATCACCTGCTTTTTATATTTATCTTAAACGGTGAGAATTCCCGTAACTCTTCGACCACCTGCGGAAGAACAGTAAGGAATTTCTCTATCTCTTCTGTTGTTGTCTGACGACCAGTGCTGATACGCAAACTTCCATGTGCCATTACAATTGGTACTTTAATTGCCAGCAATACGTGGCTCGGTTCCAAGGTGGGAGAAGAACAGGCTGAACCAGTGCTTGTTGCAATGCCGTGTTCATCTAACTTCATTACCAAGCTCTCTCCCTCAATCGCCCTAAAACTGATATTGGTAATATGAGGTAGAGATCCTGTCCGCTGTCCGTTGAGTCTTGTCTCTGGAATAGTAGTGATCGTTCTGATCAAACGTTCTCGAAATCCTTCCATCCGTTTGCCGGTCTCTTTTATCTCGGCAAAGGCAATTTCCGCTGCTTTGGCAAAGCCGACAATACCAGCGATGTTCTCTGTACCGCTTCGACGGTTACGCTCATGGCCTCCGCCATGGATGAGTGGGGCAAGTTTGATCCCTTTACGCAGATAGAGCATCCCTATCCCTCTTGGACCATGGAGTTTATGTGCCGAAACAGATAACATATCCACATCGGTAAGTGAGAGTGGGATCTTTCCGTAGGCTTGCACAGCATCAGTATGAAAAATGACTCCCTTAGTGCGGCATATCTTTGCCAGCTGTGAGATTGGCTGTAGTGTTCCGATTTCATTGTTGCCATACATTATAGTAGCGAGTAAAGTATCGTTGGTAATCGCAGCGGAAAGTTCATTGGGGTCGACCATTCCCTCTTGATCGACCGATAAATAAGTGATAGTAAAGCCTTGCTTCTCCAACCATTGACAGACTGCGAGAATAGAAGGGTGTTCAATTTGTGAGGTAATGATATGACGTTTATCAGTACCAGATAAGGCGAGCCCTTTGAGCGCTAAATTATTCGCTTCACTGGCACTGGCCGTAAAAATGATCTCTCTCTCTGATACACCTAACGATGTTGCTAAACGGGTTCTGCTCTCCTCCATAGCCACATATGCCTGGCGGCCGAGCGCATGGAGACTGGATGGATTGCCGTACTTAGTCTGCCAGTAAGGGCGCATTGCCTCTATAACTTCTTCTATGACTGGTGTCGTTGCGCTATTATCTAAATAAATATAGTCGTTCATCGTTCCTCCTATTTAAATATTACCAAAATAGTCTACTTTTGTCAAATAAACAAATTTC
>CAZORT010000044.1:0-7931 GCA_964582575.1 uncultured Thermotogae bacterium | reverse complement strand
TAAAGGAGGAAGTTCAATGAAGAAAAACAGGATAACGAAATTAGTTTTAACTATACTTATGCTCAGTTTGATGCTGCCGCTGGTAGGTTGGTTCGTGAGCTCAGCGGGGACGGCAGCAACCGGTCATCTCCATATGCCCTCTCCCGGAGGTTTTCGGGACATCTTAGACTCATTTGTCAGAGAGCAGTTTAATGAGCCGGTATTGCTTTATTCTACCGGATCGGGAGATTTGCGCCGTTATATGCACGACGCGCTTGCGAGAGGGCGCATCGGGAGAGGAACACTCTTTTCTTATAACCACCGTGAGATCCACCGTCAATTTGAAGCGGCCCGTCCGTTTATCGCTGAGTTTCCAGGGCGGTTTCCAGTACGCGAGGAGTTCGCTGCGCTGGTCGATCCGCGTGGAGAGCTCCACGTAGTCTGGGTTGACGCTTACGTTATAATTTACAATCCGGATCTGATTGCCCGCGCCGACGTGCCGACTACAATGGAGGCCTTGGCTAACTTCAATAGACCGATAGGTGTCCCGACTACTGGCTGCCTGGGCACATGGGGAACGATGGCTCTCTTCTATCATTTAGGAGAAGAGAATTTCGCGAGACTCATGGCCAATGCGAAAGTAAGAGGTAGTGCAGATCATGTGACTGAGGCGGTGAGGGCTGGTACAGTAGCAGTGGGCATCTCCACTCTGCTCATAACGATGGTAAGGGATGGCGAGGTAGGAGTGCTATGGCCTGAAGAGGGAGCGATTGCCAAGCCGGCGCTTATGATAATTCAAGACAACCCTACAGATAGCCACCTTCGGCTGGCTGACATTATTATGAGCTTGGAAGCAGCCGAGCTGTTTGCGACCGTGTTCAATATGGCTTCGGCTCTTCCTGATGGACCTGTGCCGGCAATCGTGGAAGAGAACAATTTCAACTTTGTTTTCATTCCAACGCAAGCCATCATCTGCTTGTACCTGGCAGCGAAGGTAGACCAGATTTTAGCGCGTTAGTCGGAATGTATATCGCGCTATCTGGCTGTTGAGAAAGATATGGGAAATGAATGGCCGGAGACTATCTATACAAGGTTTAGTCTCCGGCCTTTCTTCTCTTAATTTTAGATTATTCTCTGCTTGCAAACAATCTTTCACGATGAAAATACAGACAAAAGACTAAGATATTTACCTTTGGTAATGATAGAAAGATAAGCTGCAGAACCTTTTGCCAGGCGCGGGACAGGCTTTGAACATGAGCAGTTACTGTTGATGTATACGGTTAACGCGGTCAAAATGGTTGATATGGATCAGTGCCAAATACCGAATGGCACCGGTCTGTGACTAAGTAGTCGCTGATGGAAATCTAAAAAGAAAGGAGGAGGAAAAAATGAAGAAAAATAGGATAACGAAATTAGTTTTAACTATCCTTACGCTCAGTTTGATTCTGCCGCTAGAAGTTGGGTACGCGAGCTCAGATAACGTCGTTGCACAATCCTCGCCCGCGAGCGCAAGAGAAGAACCAGTACACAGAACCTATCTTAAACAGCTTTTGGCCAATACCGGATTGAGATTCACTGCTGCGTTAAGGGATGCATTTACCTATTATGAACTCTATACTGCTTATGATCAGCTTGCAGGATTCGTCTTCTTGGGACACGAAATGGGTTGGGCTGGACCAATAGATCTGTTCGTTAAGACGAATGCAGTGGGAGTAATTCAGCGTGTCCATGTGTGGCGACATACAGAAACACCAAAGTATGTAGTGGGGCTGGATGAATTCCTTGCAACATTTACTGGTCATAAAGCAGCGGCAGAGCTTATCTGGCAAGAGGATGTACATGGAATTACCGGAGCGACGGTGACCGCAGAGGCGATCATCGCTGCAGTCAATAGACCAGGAAGAGTGGCCTACCGAACAGGGATATTCATACAGCCGGAACAAGAACGAGAACAGCGTGAATCTAGCGGCTGGTTCTTTCTCTTTATCGGCGGGTGTGCGGTTGTATTTTCTTTTTGGGCGTGGGCAGGCAAGGGTTCGTCGTCCCGGCGGTGCTGTTCGGAGTAAGACCATGCTTGCCGTATTTGACTGTATAGATGCTCGTTGGGTTCAGACCTTCGATCTTGGTGTTTCTCGCCTTCTCTTCCATCCCCCGGTCACAAAAGACCAAAATCGTCCGCCGCGGTAGGAATACCAGTTGCTCGGCACCCCCGCACAGATCCCAGCATGCGGGACTACCGCACCGGGCTCCTGTTTCAGATACTGACGCGCAAACGGCGCTCAGGATAAGGATGCACAGTAAACCTCCCCTCTTGAACCCATTTCAAGTACTTTTTTTAGAAAAGGCAACGATACGTACGATTGAGAGTACTTTTTTGGTGAGGTAATTCTTCCCTTTAACAAAGACCTCTATCCGTGGCTATATTAAAATTGAAAATTATTTGTAGTAAAGAAGAGGGGAAGAGGGTCGCCATCTGTTGCGACACTGACCGAAGCTTAACTTATGCCATTACCGAACTTAAGGAACGGGTAAGAGATTTATCAGGGCAGCTCAACAGAAACAGCCGTAGCAGCGCTCCCATTGTAACAGACGAGTCCCTAAAGCATAAAGATAGACATCAAAAAAGTGGTAAGCTAGTTGGTGGGCAGAAAGGGTATCTTGGCCATACCTTCCTCTCTGCCTGACTGCGAGCATCGCTTAGGCCTGTCTGTGCGTGTCCGCACGCAGACAGGCAGAGAGGTCATCGACACTATTCAAGCTGCCTTTGAGGGGACCCTTTTTATTCAAAGTACGCACGAGCCGTTGACAATATTCTGCTTTGTTGGCATAATTAGAGAGACTGAATAGTTACATTAAATAGTGAATACACTACCGGTAATGACAATAAGGTTACCAGACGAAGCGACACGGGCCGAACTCGACCGCTTGGCCGAGACGATCGCGGAGAAACATCAGGAGATATAATTTGTGCTTGATATAAATATTGTTATCGCCGGTGCAGCTGGAGAAGGAATTCAGACGATCGGAGACGTTCTATCTCGCTCTATCCATAACTTGGGCTATCCTGTCTTTACATGTGTTGAATATGAATCTCGTATTAGAGGTGGAAATAGCAGCTATCATATCCGAGTCAGTGAGAAGATAAGTAATGCGCCTCGACATGATGCCGACCTTCTCCTTGCGTTAAACGAGCAGGTGCAAGGGCATTATGCTGGATTACTTAATAAAACCGGTGTTATGATTGCAGAGGCAGCTGAGGATCCGCAGACGATCGCTGTGCCATTTCGCCGTATCGCGACTGAGGAGTGCGGTAACAAGCTCTATGCTAACTCAGTTGCCATCGGCTCACTATGCGCGATACTTAAAATAGAGTTCTCTGTAATAGAACAGGTCTTAACACAGCGGTTCAAAGCTAAAGGGGAGGAGGTTGTCCGCCTTAATCTTGTCGCAGCTCGCGCCGGATATACAGCAGTGCAATCAACACAGCTCTCGCAAATAGCGCTCACAGGGAGCGATCGCAGTTACTCTTTTCTCTCAGCTCACGCAGTAATTCCGCTCGCTGCTGCTTATGCCGGCTGCCGATTTATCACTGCATATCCGATGTCTCCTTCGACTGGAATCATCACTGCATTTTCTCGTGATGAGCAATTGGGAGTCTTTGTCGAACAGGCCGAGGACGAAATCGCAGCGATCAATATGGCGATTGGCGCCAGCTATGCTGGAGCGCGGGCGATGATCGCTACTTCAGGCGGTGGTTTTGCCCTGATGGTCGAAGGAGTAAGTCTATCCGGAATGACAGAAACCCCGCTGGTGATCTTAATTGCGCAGCGGCCCGGTCCAGCAACTGGTCTACCCACACGCACAGCCCAGGAAGACCTGCTGTTTGCAATTTATTCCGGCCATGGCGAGTTTCCAAAAGTAGTCCTTGCTCCATCCGATCCACAGAATGCGTTCGCTGCGACAGTGCGCTCATTTGAGCTCGCTGCCAAATACCAGATCCCAGTCATGCTTCTTACTGACCAGCATCTTGCTGACAGTTATTTTTCGTATGATAAATTTGAGATAGGAGATCAACCAGTAACAGCACATCTCGCTGATCCGCAAGTAATCTCTGACTATAAGCGTTATCTACTTACTGCCGATGGGATATCTCCTCGCCTCTATCCTGGGCAGAGCGAACATTTAGTCTGCTTAGACAGCGATGAGCACGACGAGACAGGCCATATCACTGAGGATCTCATTCATATGAGGCCGGCAATGGTGCAGAAGCGACTGACCAAGCAGAAACAGTTACAACAGGTGATTACGAGACCAAAAGAGAGCCATTTATCTGATGCTGAAATTGTATTTATTGGCTGGGGTTCCACTCTTGGGGCTATTGAGGAAGTAGTCTCACAACTGCGTGCCAATGGGATAGCAGCAGGAGCGATACATTTTACCGAAATATGGCCACTGCCTGACTATACTTTCGCCAGTGATAAACAGTATGTTAGTGTGGAAGGGAATGCTACTGGACAACTTGCTTATTTGCTGACTGCTGAATATGGAGTCCGTTTTTCCAGAGCAGTGCGGCGCAGTGATGGTCTTCCAATAACTGCTGACTACATAAAGAGAGGAATCAATGATTGAGGTTAGTGATTACAAAAGCGAAGTAGAGAATCAATGGTGTCCTGGTTGTCCGAACTTTAGCATCCTGGCAGCGCTGAAGCGAGCGTTAGTTTCGCTTGGCAAAGAGCCGCATCAGATTTGCCTTGTTTCTGGGATTGGACAAGCAGCAAAGTTACCGCATTATCTACGCTGTAACCTGTTTAACGGGTTACATGGTCGCGCAATTCCCGCGGCAATTGGGATCCATGTGGCTAACCCTGAGCTTACCACGATCGTCACTACTGGCGATGGCGACTGTTATGGAGAAGGCGGGAATCATTTTTTGCACGCGCTGCGTCGCAACCCTGATATTACAGTAATTGTGCATAACAACGAGATATATGCCCTTACCAAAGGGCAGGGCTCACCAACAACACCACGCGGAGAGAAGACACGACTTCAATTTAGCGGAATGGGAGCAGACCCGATGAATATGCTGGCCATTGCGATTATCTCTGAGTGCGCATTTGTCGCCCGCGGCTTTGTCGGTAATGTGAATCACTTAACTGAGTTATTTACAAACGCGATCACGCACCGTGGGTTTTCGCTCGTTGAGGTGATCCAGCCATGCCTCATCTACGGAACAAGATCAGTCCCTTGGTATCGTGAGCGCGTTGAACTACTTTCTGCAGACTACAACCGTCATGATCGTGCTGCGGCGTTAGATGCGGCAGCAGCACAGGAAGATAAAATCCCAATCGGGGTCTTGTACGAGGGACCTGCACGGCCGCTCTTCGGAGAACGTTATCAGAAACAGATGGGAAAACGACCGCTCGCTGAATTACCGTTGATCCAACCAGCAGTAATCGCCACGCAACTAGCAAAATTTAGGGGGTGATCAAGCGACAAAACCACTGTACCGAGGACCGTTTAATACGTGAACATACGCTACAAAAACTGCATCAATACAATTACTGGAGGTGTATGATGGCAAAGGTGACACGAGAATTAGTCAAAAAATCAGGAATTAACGTCGACCAGCTAGTGGAGTTATTGATTAAGAATGCGTCTGCTGAGCTAACTACTTTTTACTATTATACAATTCTTCGATTCAATCTGATTGGGCTTGAAGGCGAAGGGATCAAAGAGATCGCTGAGACGGCGCGCATCGAAGACCGCAACCATTTTGAGGCGCTTGTTCCGCGCATTTACGAGTTGGGTGGGAAGCTGCCGCGTAACATGAACGAGTTTCATGATGTATCTGGTTGTCCGCCGGCTTATTTGCCGGATAATCCAACAGATATCAAAGCGATCTTAAACGTGTTGGTAGAAGCTGAGCGGTGTGCAGTACGCGCATATACTCATATCTGCAACATGACAGCAGGGAAAGACCATCGTACCTATGACTTAGCTCTCGCAATCCTCAATGAGGAGATTGAGCATGAATCATGGTTCTCGGAATTCCTGGGCGAAGGGCCATCCGGTCATTTCTTACGACGTGGTGAGACATCTCCGTTTGTCTCCAAGTTCATGAGATAATAGGTGCTACGTAAGGGGGCTCTCTATTTTACGCCCATAAGGTTATCCAGAAGGGGATCATGCCATATTAATATGCTCCAATTTGAACACAGTGATCTGGGACTTTAACGGTACGTTGATTGATGACCTCAAGCTTGTCGTTCATATTGTGAACACGCAGTTGACAAAGCGCAATCTGCCGCCGCTGACAGAGAGTGACTATCGAGCTGTATTCAGCTTTCCTGTGGAAGAGTATTACCGTCGGATCGGAATAACCTTTGAAACCGAAACAATGGTCGATTTGTCTGCCGATTTCTTTACTGACTATGCCCCTGCGCTGAAGAATTGCCCGCTTCATGACGGAGCTATGGATAGCTTACGGCAAATCAAAACACGCGGGATGCGGCAATTTATTCTCTCAGCTATGGAAGAGAGAATGCTCCGTTCCATGATTCAACACCTGGGAATTGAACGCTTCTCCGATGGAACCTACGGACTCGCTCACCAGGAAGGTGACTCTAAGATTTCGCGAGGACATGATCTGTTACGAGATTTTGCTATTGATCCGTGTATGGCTCTCCTCATCGGTGACACAAATCACGACGCCGAAGTCGCAGAAGCACTTGGGCTCTCTGTTGCACTGGTATCTACCGGACACCAATCGCGACAGCGACTCCAAGAGACAGGATATCCAGTCTATGCGTCGCTTCAGGAATTGGTGCAGACAGTCTTTCCCAGCAGGTGATATATCGTGTAACAGAGCTGACGATTCCTCAGTTCTTCTTGCTCCAGTGTTAATTGATCACTGAGCAGTTAAAATGCAGGAAGATAATGACAGTATCGAAAGACCGGAACAGGAGGTTTATTATCAACGAGAAAATTAATCGATTCATTGAAACACGGCGTGCCAAGCGCGCCCTCTCCACCGCAGTAGTCGGAACGGAAGAGATCAGACATCTAATTGAAGCGGCGCACCTCGCCCCATCTTGCTTTAATAATCAACCGTGGCGATTCATCGTCATCGATGACAAAGAGAAACTTACCGCAGTCAAGCAGGCAATGTCAAAGGGAAACTACTGGACCGCACCTGCACCGGTGGTCATCGCTGTTGTTTCGCAACGCCACCTTGACTGTAAGCTCTCTGATGGACGTGACTACTTTCTTTTTGACTGCGGAATGGCGGTGGGAAATCTAATGATCCAAGCGACCCAGATGGAGTTGATCGCCCACCCGATCGCTGGATATAACCCTGAGGTAGTGAAGAAGATATTAAACATCCCTGCAGACTACGTCCTCATCACTCTGATCATCATTGCGCGCATAGGTGATCCCGCGGCTCTCTCTGATAACCATCGCACAATTGAGCTTGGAGAACGTGATCGCAAGCCGCTCGATGAGGTGATGACACGGAATCAGTTTAACTGGAAATTAGATAAAGATATTTAATCTCTATCTCTATAGGACTTACGCAGTTGGGATGAGTGCATAAACAGGCTGAGCAAGATAGATTTTAATAGCATCCTGAATTATTACCAGGCTTTCTTTGTAGCAGGGGGTGAAGGCGTCGTGAGCGGGCATCTTTCCTCTCCGGTTGGCATCGGGCTGCCTCGGTATAGGTAAATGTTTTTTGAGCAGCGATGAGAAAGTGGATGTAGTCAGAATCATCGCATTGCGGTGGGTTCATTTTGCTTTGAACCTCTCCCTTAACATTGCTTTTTTGTGGTATACTCATAATATCAAAAGAGGTTCGCAGGCAACTGCGTAACTCTAAACAAATAACACTACAGGAGGTGTTTACAGTGAAAATGATACAATCGCTTCTCATTGCGCTGATTCCGGCAACAATC
>CAZORT010000043.1:0-8079 GCA_964582575.1 uncultured Thermotogae bacterium | reverse complement strand
AGCATCACTGTCCGGCCATGTTGTTCAGCACGAATAAGATTTCGATTTAGCAATTGCTCCACATGCTTATAACCCTTGTTACCGCGCGCTTTTACTATCTCCGACTGAGTTATCGATTTATTGCACGCGATCATCGCCAGTGTGCGGAGGACAGGGCGTGATATATCTTGATAGGGAGCTAAGTAAGCGACTGCATCGAGGTGTTCTTCTTTTACTTGTAAGAAATAGCTATTATCTATTTGCTGCAGCTTAATTCCCCTCTCTGCCGCACTGAGATCATTGGCAAGGTCAGCGAGAAGTTCTTCGACATATCGGGGTGATTTTGCTCCGATAATGTTGGCCAATTCTTTCCGTTTCAGTGGCTTAGCTGCGAGGAAAAGTGCCGCTTCTAATCGGGATTTATCGTGCTCTTGTCCTGCTGATATCATCTTCGCTTAATTCCTCGTCTGTTCCATTTGGAATTGTAATCAGAATATCACTGAAAAATTCTTCTTGTTCGCATCTGATCAATCCCGCTGTATCAAGATGGAGCACCTCGAGAAACCGCTCAACACGTTCTATTTTGTCACCTTGATTGAGCAGACGAAAGAAGCTGAGAATACGCCTTCCAGAAAGAAATTCTTTTATTTTGGCAAATAAAGAATTTATCCGGTCATAAATATTCTCGCCTTCTAAGTCATAGGCAGCAAAAGGATCATCAACAACCTGTTCACTCAGTCGTGTTGACCTACGGCGGCTAACTATTATTGCATCTGCTAACGCACGCCTAAGATCTGTTACACTGATCTGTCGCTGAGGACGCCGCCGCACAGGGATTGTAAATTGTTTCGGCTCAAATGGTGGCTCCCAATCCTCCTCTTCTCTTACTGCTTCTTCTACCTCTTCTAAGAGCTTGTCGCGATCCACTCTGTATGCCAACTCTAGCGTTTCTGCTTTTATCCGTAACAGAACCGAACAGGTTACTACCATCCGTCCTGGAATCTCAAAATCAAATTCACGCAGATTTCTGACATATAGGCGATAGCGTTCTGCTAATTCGCTAATATCGATATTCCACGGATCCATGGACTCAGTCAATGAGAGTATTGTCTGCTTCCATCCTGTCTCTGCCAATTCAGCGATCGATGTACCAGATCTCCTCTGTTCGTTCATAATTAATGGTTCTAATTTCATTTATTGATCAGTTACGCCTATATCGCTCCTTATCAAGGATTCATTACAACTCAAGTGACAGCACTTTGGAAATTCCTTTTCTCATTGTAACTCCATATGCCCGATTAGCATGACGAATCATTTCCTCATTATGGGATACAACGATCACCTGACAGTGGTCCCCGTATCCTTGCAGCAATTTTGCCAATTTATTGGAGTTAGTCTTATCAAGTGTAGCATCAATCTCATCAAGGATGAGCAGCGGTCCTGCAAGATACTCTTGCAATGCAAAGACAAACGCCGCCGCAGTTAATGTCTGCTCTCCTCCGGATAGAGAATCGATCAGATGGGGTTCTTTGTCCGGCGGATTGGCTTTGATAATCAAACCGGAGTCGATATTTTCTGGTTCTTCTAGTTCTAATGTGGCGTGTCCTCCTTGGAAAAGTCGTTGGAAAATTTGCTCAAAATAAGTAGTGATCTTGCTTAAAGCAGCTAAGAATTGCGCTTTTTTTCGTGCTTCGATTTGGCCGATTAGTACTTCAATTTCATGTTTCTCTTTCTTTAATGTATCGATACGGACGCAAAAGAGATCATATTCTTCTTTATAACGATCATACTCTTCAATTGCGCGCATATTAATCGGTTCAAGCTGTAGAATACGGCGCTCTGTCTCTTGGAGATGACGGTGTAAGGTATCAAGTGAACCTTCGATATAACCGGACTCAGAACGTTTGACTGGGCCAAGCGCATCTAATTCTGCTTGCACCTCAGCTTCTTGCCGTTGAGAGCGAGTGCGATTTCTCCGTAAGTTTTCCATCTCCTGATACGCGTTCCGCCGCCGGTTACGCATTTGTTGCAGTTTTTCTCCTTTTTCACCAACAACACCTTTCACCTCAGCTGTTGACTGTTGGTCTGCTTCAAACTGGCGCTCTTTTTCAGAGAGGAGCAGCGCCAGTTGTTCAATCTCTTGTTGCAGTTTATCTATTTTTTTGTTTAACTGTAATATCTCTTGCCGTTTCTTTACTGTATCAAACCCAGAATCAGTAGCAGACGACTGCACGTTCTTTGCCGCAGCTTTACGCAAGGGCGATCCACCACTCATCGCCCCGCCTTTACTGAGCAAATCACCGTCTAAAGTAACTACGCGCACACCATCTACATTCCGTACTGCCTGCAAATTTTCAGCAACGATCGTGTCATAGAGCACATATTCGAAGGCGCGGCGATATTTGGAGTCAAATTCAATTAGATTGATCGCATAATCGATGATCTGTGGCAGTTTAAGGGCTTCAGCTGAAGCGAGACTTTTCCGGATAACGGCCAGCCGATGAATGGGCAAAATTGTTACACGGCCTAACTGATTGCGTTTCAAATACTCAATGCAGTCAATAGCTGTCTCGCGTGAATCGACAACTAAATCATTGATATGACTGCCTAATGCTGTTTCAATTGCCAGCTCAAACCCCGATCGCGGAGTCATCAGCGAAGAGATTATGCCGTATACTCCTCCGCCTTTACGTGCGAGCAATGCTTCGACAGCTCTGCTGCGCTGCGTGGAGAAGGAAAGAGTAGCTTGTGACGCACGCAGACGTTCTATCTCATCGATCGTCTCGCGCAAACTCTTTATCTGCTGACGATTAAAATTGATCTCTCCCAGTTTATGCAGATGCTCTGATCGTACTTTTTCGATCTCTTTTACTAATGAAATATTACGATCAACTTCCAGGTTTTCGTGTAATCCTTCTAATTCCCATTCCAGATTTTCAATCGTCAGATCAAGATCAGCGACCTCTTTTTCCAACCTATCAATCTGCTCTGATATCGGAGATAGTTGCTCACGGATTCCTTCAAGCTTCTGCGTAAGTTTTTGTTGTTGCAGATGGAGGATAGATGCTTTTAGTCGTGCTTGTTCAGCGGTATATCGTTGGTATTCAAGCGCAGTATTTCGTTCTTGCTCCAATGCAAAGAGCCGGCGCCGGCGTTCCGCCAAGATTATACGATCAGTGACAAGCCTCCTCTTTACATCCTTTAATTCATTAATTGCTTGTTTCTTCTTTGTGTCATATGCACTGATGCCGCAAATTTCGTCAATGATTTCGCGTCGTAGTTGTGGACTCTTCTCAATTATCTGTGTGATATTACCTTGTGCGATCAACTGGTGGCCAGCAGGATCGATCTTTGCCTTCTCCAATATCCGATCGATCATCTCGCGCGGGCAATTCTTATCCATAAATTGATAGGATGCGTAACCCTTAGATATTCGCCGCCCAAGAGAAATCTCCCGTGGTTGTTCATCTTTGGGAAAGAACGGTTCAAATATACCGTTACTATTATCGAGATAGAGAGTTACCTCTGCTATTTCAGCTGGCGGAAGATGTTTGCCACCATTGAAGATCAGTTGTTCCAGCCTCTCGGCGCGTAAAGATGATGAACGGCGGCCCATAACAAAGCAGATTGCGTCGAACAGATTCGACTTCCCTGATCCGTTTTCACCGACAATCGCGGTGAGACCAGCAAAGAACGGGATCGTTGTCTTGCGTTGAAACGATTTAAACCCACTAATCTCTACTCTGTTAATTTTGGTCATCAATTACCGTTATTGATCATTGAACCAGCTCAGTCAGATGCTCGGAAGATAGCGCAAGTATCAATTAATGTCTACGGGAATAATATGCACACACAAGAGAGGAACGGCTTGATTCTACAGCAACCTCTTCTTTCTGTTCTTTTGCTGATTACCTCCGCTCTTACTCCATCATTGGTCAAACTGACTATCCCCCACCTGCTAATAACACAATTGCCCCCACACTAGCAATCAGAGCGATCACAGCGAAAAGATTAAGTCTTTCTATTTGTTGATGTAAATCAACAGGTACAGGAGGGATAGCAGGCACAGAAGGTATAACAGGCACCGGTGGTATAGCTATTGCCAAGGCAGCTAAACGGGTTTCGTGATCCTCCAGTGAAAGTGCAATGCTTTTTAATCTGTCGCGATTATACATGATTTGAGCTCGGTTCTCGTGGATCATCATTGTCTGTCCATGCAGTATACTTTCAAACGCCCGCAGGGTAATGCGCTTGTTGGCAATCTCGTATGAGAGGGCATCTACCATTTCCTGAGTCGTCTTCGCTCTGATAACTAATGATGATATAAGGGTTGCCACTTCAGTAAATAGTCGCTGCAGCTCTAAGATTTCTTGCTCAAAAGAAGAAGCGGAGGTAACTGCTCGTTGCTCCTCTTCTTCCGCTTGTGCAGTGGCAAACCCTGTGTTCACACTGAATGCTAAAACAATAATCAAAGTGATACAAAGAGTTCTTTGTACTCCTTTCATCTCTCCCCCTTTTTATCTTTTTTATTATAACTTACCGATTGGAATCTATTAAATGACCAATATCACGATAATAATCCTTATTTGTCGTTTTTTGCGAGGACATCTGTCTGAATACACAGATCAGATAACCGAAGATGGAAAGTTTACGCCATACAATGTATTATGTAAAGTTCGAATGAATCTTCTTTGCAGTTATGGTTAAAATAGGAATAATAGCGGATAATTATCCATAAGCGTTCAGTAATCAGCTGTAGCTCATAGTTGATCCCCAGCTCCGGAGGGAGCGGGGTGGGAAGCTGAGTGTTAATGGCTAACCGCTACTCAAACCGACAAGGAGGAGTGATGGAGAGAAGGTTTTATCGCAGTCGAAATGACCGCATGATCGCGGGAGTATGCGGGGGGCTAGCCAATTACCTGGATGTCGATCCGACGATCATCCGGCTAGTAATGGTGCTGCTGGTCTTTGCCAACGGGATAGGGATCCTGGCCTACATCATCATGGCGATCATCGTCCCACCGGAGGGTTCAAAGAGAACGCAGCTTAAGGAGATGATGCGGGAAAATGTAGAGGAGATAAAGAAGACCACCAGCGAACTGGGAGAGAAGATACGTCGCACATTCGGGGAGGAGGAAGGAGAGGCCGAAGACCAGGATGAAATGCCCAGAAGAGACCTCAACCTCGCAGGTATTCTCCTCATAGTAGTGGGCTTCCTTTTTCTGGCAGCAAATTTCAATCTCTTCTGGTGGTTTGACTGGGGTAGCCTGTGGCCTTTAATCCTCATCGCTGCTGGCCTGGTGCTCATCCTGAATAGATGGAGGAAGCGCCATGGGTGAACCGAAATCGTCAAAGAATCATCGTCTCTCTATCTGGGGCATTATTCTGGTTTTCTTGGGAGTGGTGATCCTTTTACAGAACTTCGATCTCCTTCCCTGGGAGCTGTGGTGGATATTATGGCGATTGTGGCCGGTACTACTTGTGATCATCGGGCTCAATATCATCATCGGCCGTTATCGGCCATGGGTGGCAGCGTCTCTTATCCTGGTGGTGCTGGGTGCGTCTCTGGGGCTGGCCATCTGGCAATACCCGCCTCTGCTGAGGGAAGTCATCAGCACCTATTCCGAGCCCCGCGGCGATCTGCAAGAAGTACTGGTTCAGATAGACTTCCATGCCGGACGTCTCAGCTTATCTACCCTCCCGCCTGACTCTCCGAACCTGGTGGAGGCCGTCTCCCGACGGGACAAACTAACCGCCGATTTCCGTCGTCAAGATCTATTGGGCCACCTTCGTCTGAGCGACACACGGGAGCACCGCCGAGCCTGGCGGTGGAGGGGAAGGGGGTTGATTGAGTGGGATGTCGAGCTCAGCCAAGATATTCCGCTAACCCTTGCGGTGAAGTTAGCTGCCGCCAATGTGGAGCTGGATCTTCGCTATCTTAATGTGACTGAGTTTCGTCTGGAGCTGAACGCCGGCAACTGCGAGATTGTAATGCCTTCAAGTGCGGGAGATACGCGGGTGTTCATTGATGCCAACGCCGCCAATCTCGAAATAATCATCCCTGAAGGGGTAGCTGTTCGCATTGAGGTTGATGACAATATAGGTATCATAGATATTGATGAGGTCCGCTTCCCAAGGAAGGGTGCTTACTATATCTCGCCCAACTTTGAACAGGCAAAGAACCGAATATATCTCAAGATCAACCTCAATGTCGGTCGTATCGAGGTGTTATAATATGAACGAGCTTTTGAGCAGATTTCAAAACATCCTTTGGCGGTCTTGGCCTCTTAAGTGAGTGCAACGAACAGGCGCAAAAAAGATCACATCTTGGAAGAGTAGAGGAATAAGTAAGAACGAGAAGGTTTATGGATAAACCACTGGCTGATATTTATCGTACAGAACGACGTAATACTGTGCAAGTGTCGTTATTGATTGGCAAGCAGCAGGGACGCATTGAGAACGAACAGGTAATTGAAGGCCCACGCGGTGCTCCGCTGGAATCATTTTTACGGTTTGCCTTTCCTGACATCGACAACCCCCCAATAGCAGGGATCATCAATGGTAAATTATACGAATTAACGCAGCCGATAACCCATGATGTCGATGTTGAGCCTATCTTTCTCTCTGATTCCGCTGGGATACGTATCTATTGCCGTACTCTCTCTTTCCTGCTCATCGTTGCTACACACCAGCTCTATCCTGATGCGCATCTATTTATTGACTACTCCATCCCTTACGGGGGATACTTCTGCAAAGTGGAAGGCAGAGAGAACTTCTCGGCCCGCGAACTACGCGCAATAAGAACCCACATGAAGCAACTTGTGGCTGAGAATTTACCCATTCAGAAAAAGAATTTCCCGCTGGAACAGGCATACTCCATTTTAACTGCTCGCGGAGAAGAGAGTCAAGTACAACTGCTCCGTCGCTACCTGAAAAAAGATATCCCTCTCTATTCCCTGGCCGGGTTTCTTGATTATTTCTACGGAAGTATGCTTCCATCAACGCGCTATCTCAACCTGTTTGCATTGGAGTCATTTGCCGACGGGTTTGTTCTGCGCTTCCCCCGCAGAGAGGAGCCGACAAAGATCGCTCCAGCACGACCTTTTACTGCTCTACGAGAAGTTTTCCGTGAATACGGCCAATGGTTAAATCTTCTTAATATACGACATGTGGGAGATCTCAACAGAACAATCTCCACTGGACGGATTAAGGAGATTATGCTCGTCTCGGAAGCGCTCCATGCCGGGAAGATCGCCCAGATTGCTCATTCGCTACTAAAGCTTTATGCCGATGGATGCCGCACAGTCTTTATCGCCGGACCTTCCGCATCCGGTAAAACTGCGTTTACCAAACGGCTCGCTGTGCAGTTACTCGCTAATGGAGTTAAGACGCACCTACTGCCATTGGACGATTATTTTTTGTCGCACGATCAAATGCCCCGTGATACGCAAGGAGAAGTGAACTTTGATGCATTATCAGCATTGGACCTGCCTCTCTTTATTCACCACCTACGCGATCTTCTGGCAGGTAAATCAATCGACCAACCACACTTTAATTTCATTACTGGCAAGCGGGAAAAAGGCTTATCAATTCAGCTTACGAACGACCAATTAATATTGATCGAAGGAATTCACGCGCTCAATCCAGAACTTTTACGCGATTGGCATCAAGAGAAGATCTTTCGTATCTTTGTCTCGGCGCTAACCCAACTCAATCTCGACAACCATAACCGTATCTCTACGACTGACACCCGTCTGATTCGACGGATTGTGCGTGATGTAACCTTTCGCGGGTATTCTGCGGAAGAGACTCTCTCATTATGGCCGAATGTTCGTCAAGGAGAGGAAGAGAACATCTTCCGTTACCAGAATGAGATCGACGTAATGTTTAACTCTGCGCTAGTCTATGAACTATCTGTCCTCAAGCCGTTGGCTGAACCACTATTGTTACAGGTGCAAGATCCCAAGCAGCGCGTAGAAGCTGAACGTCTGCTCTCTTTTCTCCAGTGGTTTGAGATATACAAAAACGATGAAGTTCCTAATAATTCCATTTTACGTGAATTTATCGGTGGATCTATTCTCGCTGATTTCAGATTATAAT
>CAZORT010000042.1:0-8098 GCA_964582575.1 uncultured Thermotogae bacterium | reverse complement strand
TATAGCGCTCAGGGCAGGCTCCGGGAGAAATCTTTGCAACTAATACATATACTTAAGATTTATCGCTTCTCTCGCAATGACAGATATGTAATGTTTTCTTCTGGATTCTGGCTTCTGGGCTCTGGATTCTGGCTCCTGGATTCTGGATTCTGGCTCCTGGCTCCTGTTTTCTGACCCCCTAAGCAGTTACAAATGAATTGAATTTAGTGGTAAAGGAATGAACCAAGAAGAGATTCTCGCACAATTACTGTGCAGTAAGAGATGGCGGATCGCAGTGGCAGAATCATGCACTGGTGGGCTTTTAAGTCATTGTATTACTAATATTCCAGGTAGCTCGCAATATTTTTTGGGCGGAGTCATTACCTACGCTAATGTGACAAAGGAGCACCTACTTGGTGTTTCACAGTCACTCTTAGAAAATCATGGTGCGGTCAGTGAAGAGGTAGCGATAGCAATGGCAACAGGATGCAAGAAATTATTTGCCAGCGAGGTGGCGCTCGCGATCACCGGAATCGCTGGCCCAACAGGAGGAAGTAAATTAAAACCACCAGGGTCTTGTTACATCGCATTAGCCTCGCCGCAAGATGTAATCTGCCGATCCTTCTGTTGGCAAGGTAATAGGTTGAGCAACAAACAGAACGCAGTCGACAGCGCGCTCCAAATGGCAATTGAATATTTAAGCGGGGATATCAGAAAAATCAAAGGAGTCCATAAGGACGCGTCGCACTAACAGATCACAACAACATAGATATCTGTCAGCGCCAAGCTAAATATTTAGCAACAGAATAATTAAGAATAGAATGAGAAAAAAAATCAGTTACCTCCTTTCTTTTGTTGCAGGAGTCGCTTTACTTGCCGGAATAATCCACCATATCGGTTGGAGTGCTATCTATGCAACGCTTATCCCATTAGGAGTTACCGGACTTGGCGTTCTCTTCCTCGCCGTCTTTATCAGCACCAGCGCCGGAATAGTTAGTTGGTGGATCATTTTACATTCATACGGAATTAAAATACGTTTACGCACAATCTGCGGTTCTCGATTGAGCGGACAGGCGATAAGCTATTTGACTCCGTCGATGTATATCGGAGGAGAGCCAGTACGAGCTCTCCTCGTCTTTGGTAGAACGACAACTCCCAAACCGCGTATCGCCGCGACTATTATCATCGAACGATTTCTTAGCGGACTAAGTTTTATCGTCTTTATTCTGTTAGGAACTACAGCAGCGCTCATCTCTCCTGTAATCTCGCTGCAAGAGAGAATACTCGTCCTGTTCGGAACGCTCTTTATCGGAGGATGGTTGATCGTCGGATTATTCAACTTCGCTGGTAATCGGAAATGGATTAGTGGTTTCGTTAGAGGGCTGGAACGCCGTTTTCCAAAGAAAAAGTCTTTGAACAAAGTTGCAGAAAAGATCGCCGAGACAGAAGAGGAGATTTATGTGGCGTTTACTTCTCACCGCAAAGCAATCTTCATCGCTTTTCTAATACAATCTATCGCCACTTTTTTCATCTATCTTCGGCCGTATCTCTTCTTTTATATTGCCCGTGGGTATGGATTCACCTTATCCCAGCTCTCTCTCCTATTCACTTTAAATATCCTGCTCGCCTTCTTTCTCTGGCTCACTCCCGGAGGAATAGGAATTGCCGAGGGAGGCCGGATCGGAATCTTTGCGTTGGTCGGAGTCGGTCGGGGAGGCGCGGTTGCTTTTTCGCTGGTTATCGGCTTTTTAGAACTCTTATTCGTCTCTGTAGGACTGATCTATTTATTGCACCGGGGAATACGCCGGAGAAGAGAGTAAAAGGGAACTCCACCCGACTATCTCTCTGAATGCAAAACAGCGATCGCTTCCTTTAGTTGTCTGTCGTTAGGGGCACCGTGATGCCAAGCAGGATCATTTTCCATAAATGAGACGCCTTTCCCGAGAATCGTGTGCGCGGCAAAGATCGTCGGTTTATGCAGACCAGCCGCCCGCTCAAAAGAATCAAACGCAGCGATGATCTCATCATAGTTATGACCGTCGATCTCGTGTACTTGCCAGCCGAATGCACCCCATTTGGCAGCCAGATCACCTACGTCCATCACTTCCCCTGTGTGACCATCGATCTGACACTGATTCCAGTCAAGGAAGACACAGAGATTATCAAGACGATAATGGACAGCTGCAGTCGCTGCCTCCCATGGTTGTCCGGCCTGGCATTCTGCATCTGATATCTGACAAAAGACTCGATGTTCCTTCTGATCAAGCTTAGCTGCGAGCGCCATTCCTACTGCAACTGACAGACCATTACCCAGCGAGCCACTCGATACCTCAACTCCCGGAATCTCCCACACAGTAGAGGGGTGACCCTGAAGCATCCCTCCTAATCGCCGCAGTTTCCATATCTCCTCGTCAGAAAAATATTGCTGGTCAGCCAAAATAGCATATAGTATCGGACACGTATGCCCATTAGAGAGAAGGAACCGGTCCCTCTCTTCCCAATCGGGACAGAGAGGGTTATGGCGGAGATAGCGATAATAAAGGACGGTCAAGATATCAGCCATTCCTAATGCGCCACCAGCATGGCCTGATTTAGCATGATGGAGCATTCGCAATACATTACACCTTAGTTCATCGGCCTTCTTCTTTAATCTTCTTATATCATCCATTCGTCACCTTCTTTTGTGCTCTCCCGAGTGAACCGCGTCGCGTGATTTTACCTTTAGCAGCTCTTTAACGACTGTCACAATTCGTTGCACAGAGAGCCCATAGTGAGATAATAATTGCTCAGCTTTTCCTGATTGACCAAATCTATCTTGCACTCCGATGCACATTACACGGGTAGGCAGCTCTACTGCTAACAGTTCACAGATTGCGCTCCCTAATCCACCGATTATCTGATGCTCTTCAACGGTGACCACTGCTCTGGTCTTAGAAACTGAGGTAATGATCGTTGCAGAGTCAAGTGGTTTGATTGAGGATACATTGATCACTTCAGCAGAGATATTCTCCGCGGCAAGGCGACGAGATGCCTCCAACGCAGTAGCGACCATAACTCCACACGCAAAGATCGATATATCATTTCCCGGAGAGAGAACCTGAGCAGCTGGAAACTCAAATCGAGGGGGCTCATCAAAGACCACGGGCGAAGCGGCACGTGATAACCGCACGTATACCGGCCCTTTGTCGTAACGGGCGATAAATTTGATCACCGCCGTTGTTTCGTTAGCATCAGCCGGCACAACGACACTCATATTTGGTAAGATACGCATAATACCGATATCTTCCAGCATTTGATGACTCGCTCCATCTTCACCGACTGTTAACCCGGCGTGAGTAGCAACGATCCGTACAGGTACACGCGGATAGGCAATGACTTGTCGTATCTGCTCCCATGGTTTTCCCGCAGCAAAGACAGCAAAAGTCGACACAAACGGTCGTTTTCCCGACATTGCTAACCCAGCTGCCACTCCCATCATATTTGGCTCTGCTACTCCCATATTGAAGAATCGATTAGGAAATGCATCAGCAAAGTACTTTGTATGCGTTGATCCAGCCAAATCAGCAGTAAGGACGACAATCCGGTCGTCCTCTTTCCCGACTTCCATAAGTGCACGGCCATAGGCTTCACGGGTCATTGCACTGCGGACTTCAACCATCCTTTACTCCTCCTTCCCAATCACTTAGAAAGCGGTTGATTCCGATATCAGTCAGCGGATGATCAGACATCTTCTTCAAAATAGCAAAGGGAACAGTCGCGATATCAGCGCCAATGAGTGCTGCTTGAACTATATGGAGCGGATGCCGCACACTGGCAACGATAACTTCTGTATTAAATGCGTAGTTATCATATATATCGATGATCTGCTCCACAAGATCCATTCCATCACCGCCACAGTCATCGATCCTCCCGACAAATGGAGAGACAAACTTTGCTCCTGCCTTAGCTGCCAATAACGCCTGATTGGGAGAAAAGATCAACGTGACATTAGTAGCAATCTCCTCTGTGGCAAGAATACGCACCGCACGCAGTCCGTCCATCGTCATCGGCACCTTGATTACGACATTAGCATGAATTTTCGCCAATTTACGGGCCTCTGTAACCATATCAGCCGTATTGAGCGCCATCACCTCAGCGCTCACCGGGCCATCGACAATAGCACAGATCTCTGCTATTAGCTTGTGGAACTGACGCCCCTCTTTGGCAATAAGTGAGGGGTTAGTCGTGACACCATCAATAATCCCAGCTTCGGCCATCTCTTTTATCTCTGTAATATTTGCTGTATCGATAAATAATTGCATCTTTACTCCTTCCTTGGTAGCGGAATATCTTCATCCATCCTCAATCGGCGAACAGTCTGTAAGTTTATCTGATCTGCATCCGGCTTTCCATCAATCTCTTTCGGCGTCTCTAATATGAATGGTAAATGGCGCAAACGATCGTCATTTAGCAGAAGACGGAATCCATCTTCTCCGATTTCCCCTTGACCAATATGTTGATGACGATCACGTCGCGCTGCCAATGGATATTGAGAATCATTCAAGTGAATCAATTGCAAGCGCTTGATACCGACCAGTTCGTCCAATTCTTCCAATGTCTGATTTAATCCTGCCGTTGTACGCAATTCATACCCCGCAGCAAAGCCATGGCAGCTATCAAAACAGATCCCGACCCGCGAATTATCACTAAGCGCGTTGATGATGCTCCCTAATTCAGCGAAAGTTGTCCCGATCGTCGTTCCTGTACCGGCTGTATTTTCGAGCAAAATATTAACTTTGCGATGATCACGAAACTCTGGCGAAGCGATCACTTCATCAAGCGCAGCAACAGCGCGAGCAATGCCAATTTCAACGCCATTTCCTTTATGAGAGCCGATATGAGTGTTGATATAGTCGATCCCCAACACCCCAGCAGCGACGATCTCAGCGCGGAGAGAATCGATCGAACGCCGGTAGATCGTTTCTTCTGAACTGGCAAGATTGATCAAATACATAGTATGAATCACCGCATAAGAGAGCGAGGAAGCCTCCCGCCGAAGCTGAAACGCTTCTGCTTGATCCGCGGAAATTGGACGTATATTCCACGAATGGGCATTATGTGAAAAAATCTGCAACGCGTTGATTCCCAATTCCTCTGCAGCGTCAATTGCACCGGCAAACCCCTTGCTGATCGATAGATGGCATCCTAAAGTCAGGTTACTCTTTGCCATCTTCCTCCGGCAGTTGCGGTAACTTAAACAGCTTTATTGCATTGGCAGTCGTCTCTCTTGCTATCTCTTCCACAGCCTCTCCTTTTATTTGCGCTATCTTCTCTGCGACATAGCGAACATAAGATGATTCGTTCCGTTGGCCGCGGAATGGAACCGGTGTCAAGTATGGAGCATCTGTTTCCACCAGCAGTCTCGATAGCGGACTCTCCGCAATAACTCCATGTAATCCTTTATTTTCGGGAAAGGTTACCGGCCCGGTGATACCAATATAAAAACCCAGATCAAAGAGCTGCTGCGCAAAATCAATCTTACCAAAAAAACTGTGCGCAACACCACGGTACGGACCACCGATATCGCGCAGAATTGCTAATAGATCGTGATCAGCATTCCGATTATGGATGATAATTGGCAGATCGTTTTTTCGCGCAATCTTGATCTGCTGATAGAAAAGATCTCGCTGGACATTGCGCGGGGAGAGATCACGATAGTAGTCGAGCCCGATCTCACCGAGTGCAACGACCTCCTTTGCTTGTAAAAGCATTATCAATTGCTTCAGCGCTCCATCATCGGCAGTAACGGCATAGTGAGGATGAATTCCTGCTGTCGCGTATAAATGCCGATATTTTTTCGCCAATGCGATCACTACACGACTGGAATCAATATCAATCCCCACATTTATAATCGTTATCTGCTCAGTGAAAGCGCGAGTAATAACAGCGGCTCGGTCTTGATTAAAAGCAGTCATATCAAGATGAGCATGTGTGTCAATAAGATTCATAATCTCCTTCTAATTTGAATATCGCTTGCGGCAAGAGAGAGAGTAGATCAGTCGGAAGGATCGATCGTTCCGCCTTATCGACTGCCATCAGATCGGCAGTAAATCCATGGAGATAGACACCGAGGAGTGCGGCATCAAGACTGCTCGCTCCTTGACCGATCAGTCCGGCGATAATCCCAGTGAGCAGATCACCGCTTCCTCCAGTAGCCAAACCGGTATTTCCTGTTGGATTGACAAATATCTTCCCTTGCGGAGAAGCGATCACCGTTGGTCTCCCTTTGAGGACGAGGTAGAGAGAGTACTGCTGCGCAAATAATTGAGCGATACTAAACCGATCAGCGTTGATCTCTTCCGCTGAAATCTTGATCAATTCGGCAAGCTCTCCTGGATGAGGAGTAAGGATCAATTCCGTTCTCGCCTCTTTTAATAGATGAAGGTGATCAACAAAAGCGTAGATTCCATCAGCATCAAGGACAACTGGCACTCTGGTCTCAGCGAGGACGGTACGGACAAGATCGCTAACTTGCGCAGAGCGAGAAAGACCAGGACCGATCGCCACTACATCCTTCTTCTCAAGATTAGCCAGCAGAGGCACTTTTGCTTCACTGGAAAGCTGACCTTGATAATCAGGGAGAGGAATAGTGATCGTTTCAATAAGAGTCGCTTCCAAAATTAGATTCAACGAGCGAGGCGCAGCCAGATAGACAAGTCCAGCGCCAGAACGTAGAGCAGCTTGCGATGTGAGAATCGCTGCGCCTGTCATTCCCAGTGATCCTGCGATCACCAGTACGCGGCCGCAATCACCCTTATGGCAATTTGGATGTCTCTCTGGAAAGAGAGATTTAATATCACTCTGTTCCACGAGAAAAGCAGAGGGGTTGATCTCTGTCCGCGCGCTCTCTGGGTAATCGACCGCAGCGATTGCCACTTTGCCAATATAGTGGCGGGCAGGAAAGAGAAGATGCGCTGGCTTTAAGTATTCCATGACTATCGTTAACTCCGCCTCCACAGCAGCACCGCCAACCTGACCACTATCAGCCGACAAGCCAGAAGGGAGATCGATCGCAATGCACTGCGCTTGACAGTCGTTGATCATCTCAATAACCTCACTGTACCCTCCTGTAAGTGGACGATCAAGACCAACACCAAACAGAGCGTCGATCACCACATCAGCTTCAGTCAATGCCTGTTGCAACGGAGAAAGATCATCTGTCAAGTAGATAACGGGGACTGATGCTCTTTTTTCTAAGACCGCAGCGTTTATCTCTGTATCAGGCCGTAATTGCCCCTGTTGCGCAAGAATAAAGACCGAAAGATGAGAAGATCTATGATGCAGATAACGACTGATAACAAGACCATCTCCTCCGTTACTACCGCGTCCGCAGACAGTTACCACACGCTTATTCTCTATATCAGGCACAGAAGAGAGAATGATCTCCGCGGCACTGCGGCCAGCGCTCTCCATCAGCATAAGTGAGCTTATCCCTTCTGTGACAGCTCGCTTGTCGAGCTCATATTGTGCGCTGCTGGTTAATATCGGTTGCATTGATTTATTTACTCGTAAACCCTCGGCAAGTTTTCCAAGGAAATATCGTCTATGATATTTTGTAACTGTGAACTACCGCCGGTTTCACCGGTGACTTCCTGCTTCTCAGACAGAACTTGTTCTCGGAAGAACAGAGGTTCCATCTCCACCTGTCTGCGTGCGGACACGCACAGGCAGGCAGGCTTGACATCCCGCAATCCCTGTGGTATGGCTCTTGCCAGTATCACCTTAGAAAAATTCCAGTCCCGGACCATTATTTATTAGTCTGTAATTGGGACACCTATGTACCCTCTCCGACAATTTCATTTCATCTCCCACTGCAATAGTTAAGATACTCAAAAGAACTGCGTCTTTAAGGTTATTCAAAAGATTGCCTGAACGCAAGAAGAGATTTTGCAAGGGCGCATTTTGGTCTCCCAGTTATTATATCGGCACCGCAGGAGATTTATCAGCTAAAACAATAGAGAAATACATTGCGTAACGAAGTTAAATTATATAGGGAATTCTTAAGTAAAGATGACAAAGAGATAAATGTAGCCATAAGGCGGGTAACATCAACCGGCAGGCCTCGGCAGTGAAGAATTTA
>CAZORT010000041.1:0-8188 GCA_964582575.1 uncultured Thermotogae bacterium | reverse complement strand
TCTTAGGTGAGGCAACGATCCGATTTGGAGTACATTTTTGATGAGGCAATTCGGGCACTTGACAAGGCAAAATAATTGTGTTATAATTTATAGAAATTTACATGCAATATACAATTCCGATTGAACAAAGGAGGAGATATTATATTAGCTAGTATAGTGAGAATTATTTTTTTCTTAAACTGTGCGGTATTATTGGGCTTAATCTTGATCCAAATGAGTGAACATGCTGGTTTGGGTGGAGCATTCGGCTCAGGAATGTCAACGACAGTTTTCGGGCGTGATGAAACCAAAGATCCGAAAAGAACTGCTACTATTGTTTCAGCAACAATCTTTTTGGTATTGGGACTTGTCATCGCTGTATTTCTCAACTAACGTAATCAAACTTTGAAGGAGGAGCGATAGAAATTGCCGCTATTAGAGATAAAAGACCTTAAAACATATTTTTACCTTGAAGATGGTGTAGTCCGAGCTGTTGATGGTGTTAGTTTTACCATCGAGCCAGAGAAGACTCTCGGTGTAGTCGGTGAAAGTGGTTGTGGTAAATCCGTGACAGCTCTCTCTGTTATGGGTCTGGTGCAAATGCCGCCCGGGAAAATTGCTGGCGGAGAAATTCTCTACCATCACAACGGAGCTGTAACCGATTTAGCGCAACTAAACCCGAAAGGTAAAAAGATGCGTAGTATCCGTGGAAATGAAATTGCGATGATCTTCCAGGAGCCGATGACATCTCTGAATCCTGTATACACTATCGGTAATCAGATCATTGAAGCGATAATCCTTCATCAACGAATATCTAAGAAAGAAGCGCGGGATAGAGCAATCGAGATGTTACAAGCAGTAGGGATTCCCATTCCGCAGCAGCGTATTGATAGCTATCCCCACGAACTCTCTGGCGGGATGAGACAGCGAGCGATGATCGCAATGGCCCTCTCATGCAATCCTATGCTGCTCATAGCTGATGAACCAACGACCGCTCTTGATGTAACAATCCAGGCACAGGTGTTGGAACTGATGAGCAAATTACGAGAAGAGTTCAAATCTGCGATTATGTTCATAACGCATAACTTAGGTGTAATCGCGGAGATGACCGAGGATGTGGTGGTTATGTATTTAGGAAAAGCCGTAGAGTATACCAATACTAGAGCTCTCTTCCATGATCCGAAACACCCGTATACTCAAGGGTTGATGAATTCAATTCCGTCACTTGCCGAGACCAAAGAGAGACTGATTCCAATCAAAGGAGTAGTCCCTGATCCATTTGACATTCCACCTGGATGTGTTTTTGAGCCTCGGTGTCCACATGCAATGGAAGCCTGCCAACGTGAGGTTCCTCCGCTTAAAGAAGTAGCAATTGCACATTGGGCGAGTTGCTGGTTGTACTAATAGTCTTTATTAATGCTGAGGTATGTGGACAGAAAGCAGCGATGAAAAACAAAAGTGGCCAGCCTTGGTTGCTGTATGTTAATTTAAAAGAGGTGATAGAAAGTGTCAATTGATAATAGCATAAGTAGTGGTTCTGGAAATGTCCTTGAAGAGGGGGTTCTTCTACAGCTTAAAAAACTGACAAAGTTTTTTCCTATCCGAAAAGGTATCTTAAAACGTGCAGTTGCGAGTATTAGGGCAGTCGATAAAGTTGATATGTTCATCAAGGAGAGAGAGATATTAGGTTTGGTGGGAGAAAGCGGTTGCGGTAAGACTACTGTTGGGCGTACGCTGCTACGTCTTCTCGAACCGACATCGGGGGATGTGTACTTTAGGAGTAGAAGTCTTGCTAACTCTGGCTCAACGACCAGAGAGATTAATGTCACTAAGATAGGGAAAAAAGAACTAAAGTTGTTACGACGCGACATGCAAATCATCTTTCAGGATCCCTATTCTTCGCTCAATCCGCGAATGACCGTTGGGAGCATTATCGCTGAACCACTCCTTGTTCATGGAATAGCAAAAGGAAGCGAAAGAAATGATCGAGTTAGGAATTTACTCGCAGACGTAGGGCTCAAACCAGACCACATGAAACGGTATCCGCATGAATTCTCCGGTGGGCAGCGGCAACGGATTGGAGTCGCCCGCGCCTTAGCCTTATCCCCACAACTGATCGTTGCTGATGAACCGGTGTCGGCACTCGATGTGTCGGTACAAGCGCAAGTGCTCAATTTGCTTAAAGAGCTACAAGAAAAATTTAGCTTGTCATATCTATTCATTGCACATGATATGTCAGTAATTAAACATATAAGTGACCGGGTAGGAGTAATGTATTTAGGTAAAATCGTTGAGTTAGCAGAGACAGAAGAACTCTTTGCTAACCCACGCCACCCCTACACCGAGGCATTGATGTCAGCAGTACCAATACCTAATCCAGACTACACAGTAGAGAGGATTCTCCTTGTCGGAGATTTGCCCAGTCCTGCTAATCCGCCGTCAGGATGTTACTTTCATCCTCGATGTCAGTATAGCAAAGAAATTTGCGCAACTGTGATGCCAGAATTTGAGGATGTGGGTAATGAGCATTTCTCTCTTTGTCACTTTTCACGCCAGCTTAATCTGCGCGGTGTCAAGACAGGCTGAGAAAATCAGTCAGCAAAGTTACAATGCAATGATTGGTCTCAATCAGTTCTTATACCAGCAATATTGTGATCTATTTCTATGTCAATTGCAGAGAACGAGGGACAGTTAGAATTACTCATCGGAACGAAGAATAACGGCAAGATCAAAGAGATTAAATCCCTGCTGGTTGATATTATTGGTCTTAATTTACTGACATACAGAGAACGACCATTTTCTAATGTTACAGAGAGTGGAAGAACCTTTAATGCTAACGCGCTGATCAAAGTTCGGCACATAGCGCGCGAAACTGGAATGGCTGTCCTTGCTGATGACTCTGGGATAGAGGTGTTTGCGCTTGGTGGGCAACCAGGTGTAAATTCAGCTCTCTTTGCTGGTCTTCCACGGGATGATTTGCGTAACAACATAGCATTACTTCAATCTCTCTTCAACAAGAAAGATCGTGCTGCCCGTTTTATCTGTGTAACTATCCTCCATCTTACTGATGGGCAGGAATATGTCACCGAGGGAACGCTCGATGGCAGAATAGCCTTCTATCCGCGTGGTGAAAATGGGTTTGGATACGACTCTATCTTTATCCCTCAAGGTTATAATAAAACAATAGCTGAATTAACTACAGACGAAAAGAATGCAATTAGCCATCGCTATAAAGCACTCTGTGCGATGAAAGAGCACCTGCGTGATATTCTACTGCAAAAATAAATTCAATCTTTAGACTGAAAGAATATCAGCGTTTAAACTATCTGTAACTTTTCTTTTGGGAAACTGGTCAATACTTCGCATCCATTACTGCTGATCAGGATGTCATCCTCAATTCTTACTCCGCCAAAACCAGGAAGATATATCCCTGGTTCGACAGTGACGACCATTCCTTCTTTCAATATATCTGTGCTCAACTGGGATAATCGGGGTTGTTCATGTACATCAATTCCAAGTCCATGGCCCAAACCATGACCGAAATGATCTTTGTAGCCGGCGGCAGCGATCACATCGCGTGCCAGTTTGTCTACTTCCTTACCACTCTTTCCTGCTGCGGCTGCTGCAATACCTGTTTGATTCGCTGTGAGAACAATATTATAGATTTCCTGCGCCTGGGCAGTAATTGTGCCGACAGCAAAAACCCGCGTTAAGTCCGAACAATACCCACCAACTCTAACTCCGATGTCAAACAACAGCAGATCGCCTTGTTTTATTTTTCTGTTGCCAGCTCGATGATGCGGTAAAGCACTATTCTCGCCAGAAGCAACGATCAGGTCAAAGGCAACTTTCTCCGCCCCGGCCTTGCGCATGATAAATTCCAATTCTAATGCAATCTCCGCTTCAGTCATTCCCGCCGCGACTTTTGCAATAATCTTTTCCAATGACGACTCAGTTAAACGAATTGCGTTACGAATGCGCGCTATCTCTTCTTCATCTTTACAACAACGTAATTGTTCTACCTCTTCTTTGAGTGGAACAAGTTCGATTGCAGGAAGTTTTTCCCGTAATGTTTCAACGAGAGAATAACTGGCTCTGTTAGAGCTAATTCCTAATCGTTTGATTTTTGTCTTAGTTACTGCAGCAGCAACATCATTAAGATATGTTCCTTGTACTTGTTGGAGAGAAATTCCTATAACTTCGTTTTTCACTTGCTCACTATAACGGGAGTCAGTGAAGAATTTCCCCTCTTCCGCAACGAGCAAGACAGCAGTTGATCCAGTAAATCCTGATAGGTAAAAGATATTTGCGGCATCGGGTGATTCGAAATTGAGGAGAATAAAACCATCTATTTCTTTTTCACGCAATGCCGATAACAAGCGCTCTCTGCGTTCTTTGTAAATAGTCATTTTTTAGTTTTGGTGACACAAGCGCGACAGTGTCCATATATTTGTGTGTTATGGCTGTTTACTGTAAATTCATTTTTTGCCGCTGCCTTTTCAATAGCATTGTTAATCTCTATCGCAGGGAATTCAATCACTGTACCGCAGTTTGTGCATATTAAATGGTCATGATCATGTCTACCGAATATATGTTCATAATGGGCGTGCGCTTCACCTAAATCGAGCACTCTCACTATGCCGGCTGCAACAAGCAAATCTAGTGTACGATATACTGTGGAGGAAGAGATCTGAGTTTCTCCGTGCAGTCGTTTCCATAGATCTGCAACTTCAAAATGATGATCCATCATGAATATCTCTTCGACAATTCGATTGCGCGTTTCAGTGATATTGTAATTCTTTAACTTGAGGTAGCGATGAAAGACCTCTATTGCCTCACGAGCTTTGTTTGTGATCATAATGATCCTTATCATATCATTAATTTATCTCCTTGTCAAAATAGCGAATACAGGTATAATTTTTCGCATGTACACTCTTCAATATCTTCGTCACCAGATAGCAGCAGTTGTAATATCAATTGAAGAAGATTTACCACAGATCACTGAACCTGACCGCTGTAAAGAGTTGCACGTCCAACTGTTAGGGCGCAAGGGAAAGGTGGCGCAATTATTCAAATTACTGGGAAAGTTACCTCAACAAGATCGCCGGGTTGCCGGTCAATTATTAAATGAGTTAAAAGAGAAAGTCACTGCCGCACTTACTTTCCGCTTGACTGAGCTGGAATTAGCATCGGAGCGATATCAATCCAAACCAGAATGGATTGATATTACCCTACCAGGGACGTATCATCCCTCTGGCCATTTCCATCTTCTATCACAGGTACAGCAAAGGATTGAGGAAATATTTTTACGAATGGGTTTTACCGTTGCCGTTGGCCCAGAAATCGAAACAGAATACTATAACTTTGAAGCGCTCAATATACCAGCTCATCATCCAGCCCGCGACGAGTGGGATTCTTTCTATATAGATGAGACACATCTTCTCCGCACCCATACTTCGCCAGTGCAGATTCGTGTAATGAAAGAGAAGAAACCGCCTTTACGTATAATTAGTCCTGGTCGTTGTTATCGGCGAGATAACCAAGACGCTACTCATTCACCAGTCTTCCATCAAGTGGAGATGTTATGGGTGGAAAAAGGGCTTTCGTTTGCCAATTTAAAGTATATAATTGAGCTGTTCGTTAAGGAATTCTTTGGGGAAGGATACCAAATGCGCTTCTCTCCTGACTTTTTCCCGTTTACCGAACCGTCAATACAAGTCCATATTCGTTCTCCACATTTCCATATTCGTTCTTCACATTCCAATGATTGGTTAGAGATTATGGGAGCAGGGATGGTGGATCCAATCGTGTTACAAGGAGTCGGTTATGATCCAGAACAAGTTACTGGATTTGCCTTTGGCCTGGGAATTGAACGGATGGCGATGCTCCGTTATAGAATTGATGACATTCGTCTCTTTTTTCAGAACGATTTACGCTTTCTTCACCAATTCTAATTGTCAATGACAGAAAGATAAAGTTCAGAGATTCGGCAACTTGCGCTTCTCTTCCTTTTATCTATTACTCGGTTATCTTCTGTTTTTCCCCTGCCAAGGTTATCGGAGATAAAAAATGCTACTACGCGTTCTTAGTAATAATCGCAGTTGTCAGATCGATTACTGACACGGGGGATGTTTTTGCTGGCCAATATTGCTATCATATAGCTTATAATGAAAATTGGAAGACTTATCCTTGCGGTTGTACTTTTAGTTACGTTGTGGGCGCCTCTCCATTCTGCAGATGTAGATGGCATCACCCATCGCCGGGTGCGTGTTGTTATTGATCCAGGACAAGGGGGTAGAGATCCGGGAGCAATTGGAGTAGGTGGTGTTCGCGAAGCAGATATAAATTTGGCCATCAGTCGTCTTATTCTCTTAAAGGCGCTTGGTGACCCATTGATTGAAATTATCCTCACTCGTAGTGATGACCGGTTTATTGAGCCAACTCAACGCGCATTGTTCGCCAATCAGGTCAACGCAGATCTATTTGTGAGTATACATGGCAATGGATTTCACGACCCCCGGGCACATGGAATTGAGACCTTGATCCATACAACGGCAGGACAAGACAGCTATTTGCTCGCGACAATGATTCAACGCCATCTGATTGATAATCTTGGAGCGCATGATCGGGGAGTCAAGCGGCAGTTTCTCTTTATCCGGCGAGCACAGATGCCGGCTGTACTCGTAGAAGTCGGATTTGTTTCTAACCCTGTTGAAGGACGTCTATTGCAGAGATTCTCACATCAATCTCAAATAGCGATAGCGATCCTCGCGGGGATTAGAGAATTTGCTGCAACGCATACCCACTTATTAGGAAACGCTGCAGCAAAAAGGTAACCGCTCTCTGCTTAAGGTAAATTTAACAGGTTTAAGGTGCCAAAAAAGTTTGTAGTTTGTGGTAAATGTTGTGTGAATGCGGAGGAGAGGTTGGGCAGATTTTTTCCGATCTCGCTTGGAACTTTTAAATGATTTTAAGAGACCCCGGCCGAATTTAATGTAGTTTTCTCTCTGTCATCACCTCCTGTGGTGAGTTGATCCAACCTGCTGTTGATAACAGCTTAGACGACGACTCTTTCCGGTTAAACCTTTCGGGATGAGCGACATAGGCAAGGAGCATAACCTCTTCCCTGTCTTAAAACACTGCTGCAGCTTGTCGGTAGTGGACCACTTTCGGCGGAGCAGGATGTTTATTCTTCTCTATCGGTGGAGGAGCCGACTTTGCCCGTCGTCGATACAGACCAGCGCGCGATATTTTTAAAGGAGCACGGGCAGTGGCAGCCTCTACTTTAGCGGAGAAACGATCAACGATACCCATCAAGTGCTTCCGTTTCTCTTGCTGGTTTCCAAGGGATTTTCCCGCATCTGTAAGGCTTTTTTAAAGCCCCAATAATCAGTTCTGTCTGTTTAAGGCGTTCTGTTAACTGCTCGATCTCCCGCCCCAACCGCTCTACGTTAAGGAGCAACGGATTGCAGTTATCGGCCTTGCGTCCTCTCTTTTTAGGTTGCCGGCCATCCATCGCACCTTCGTTGCGCTGACGCCGCCACCGGGGCAGCTAAAGATGAATACAATTCTTCTTAACGCAGCGAAACTCCTATGCTGCCAGGTGCGGTACAAGCATCGGCAAAGCACAGGATACGTAGTTTGTATGCCACTGTACAGCGTCTTTTGATAGGTTTCTCCAATAATGCTTGACCGGCACAATTTTTCGCCTCGCGTGAGGATAGATTTTTGCTTCGCTTGTATCACTGGAACCCTTGTAAATGTGTTTGTTCTCATTATCCTCTCTTCTTCCCACCCTCGTAGAGTAATTTTACGGTGAGTCTCTCTCTTAAGTCATATGGACACAGAGGGCTACCAGCTTAACATAACAACGAACATCTGTCCAGAGGTTTTACCGAAATGACAAAGATTAAATGGAGATTGGTAGCATATCATACCCACAAGTCTCTCTTGACGGCGGAGATATTGCGGTTTAGTACATATTTTTATTCCACTTGACAAACTTATGAGAAAAGTATATACTCATCTTGTAAAATAAAAAGATAAATGCCAATAATGGAGGTGACCGCAGCAACAAAGAACAGATGGTTAAATAAAACTAGTCATACACTGTGTGGATAACAAAATAAGATCGTCACTCAAATATCAGGAGGAAAATAGCAATGAAAAAAATAAACAAAATGAAAAATGCAATCTTCCAGTGGATTGG
>CAZORT010000040.1:0-8213 GCA_964582575.1 uncultured Thermotogae bacterium | reverse complement strand
TCGCTTCGACCGGAGGTCATTCGACCGAAGCAAGGAACCTTAATATTTATGCTCAGAACAGGTTTTAAGAGTAATTTTAGTTAAACTCAAAACTTTTTCTCTCCCCAGTTGCGTGAAATCATATTTACTGTTATACTTTTGTCTATTGTTGCGAGGTGCTATATGATGTTGAAAGATATCTTGACGAAATTACATGATCATATGAAGAGTAGCATTGACTCTCTCAAAGAGAGCTTGGCAAAAATTCAGACCGGTCGAGCTAATCCGATGATGATTGAAGATATAATCGTTGATTATTATGGAACTTCTGTGCCGCTGCGCGAATTGGGAAATATCACGACGCCTGATCCAAGCTTATTGGTCATTCATCCTTATGATAAGACACAGATAGCGGCGATGGAAAAAGCAATCCTTACCTCTGACCTCGGATTAAATCCGGCCAATGATGGAGAGATCATTCGGATAAAGATTCCCCGGCTTTCTGAGCAACGCCGTGCTGATCTTTCCAAGATCATCAAAAAACAAGGGGAAGAGACAAAGGTGGCTCTACGCAATATCCGTCGCGAAGCGAATGAGAAACTCAATATGCTGAAAAAAGAGAAAGAAATAGCAGAAGATGATTACCATCGGTATCGCGAGCAGATCGACACAGAGACCCGCTCTTATTCAGAAAAAATCGACAAAATAGTCGAACAGAAACAAGAACAACTACGTACAATCTAAATTGAAACAAGCGACTCCTAATTCGTCAGGACAGAAAGAACAAAGTTTCATTGACCTCTTCAATTTAAGGAAACTGAGTATCATTCTTATTCTTGCTGTCATTGTAATGGCTGTTTTAGGCACAAAAACATTTTTATTCGGCTTCCTCTATGGGGTTGTGCTATTTCTCATCAATTGTCTCTTCTTAGTGGAAGGGGGAAAGCTGATCAGTCAAGTCCGATCACGCCAATCCGCGCGCAAACTTGCTCTGTTGGGATTTATCGGCCGGTATCTATTTTTGGCAGTAATGCTTATCATTGCGGCCTTTCTACCGCAAGTTAACATACTGGCAGCATGCGTTGGGCTGCTCTTTGCGCAATCAACTTTCTACCTACTACTTCTCATCAGCACAATGGAAGGTGTAAATGCTCGAACAGTTAGGCGAAAAGCTTATCCTTAACTTCTCGATCGGAGCGATCACATTCAGGTTCGATGTCGTGGCAACGATTATGCTCTGGTTCGTCATCCTAATTGTTGTTGCGCTTGCATTGGTACTGCGGCGTGGATTAAGGCAGAAGATCGAAGAGAAACCGACGCGCACGCAGGCCGCCTTAGAAACATTGATCAATCTCATTGAAAGTCAACTGACCTCTGGTTTTGCATCGGCACGGCTGGTAAGGAAGCTCTTTCCATTTATTGCGACACTCTTTATCTTTCTGCTCCTTTCCAACTGGCTCTCAATCATCCCATACTTTTTTCCACCGACAGCTAATTTCAACATAACGCTGGGTTTAGCGTTATTGGTCTTCCTTCTCTCCCATTGGTTTGCAATCCAGATCAAAGGACCAAAAGAGTACTTCAAAGGATTCATCAAGCCATATCCATTTCTTCTGCCGATCAATATCATCGGTGAATTAGCAAAACCACTGTCGCACTCGTTCCGTCTATTCGGTAATATCTTCGGGGGAATGGCAATAGTCTATATTGTATCCACCCGTGTCCCAGTTCTTATTCCGTTAGTTCTCAACGCTTTTTTCGGGTTATTTGTCGGATTGATACAGGCATTTGTTTTCACCCTTCTCGCCGTTGTTTATATTAATATTACGGTGGAAGGATAGATCAATAAGAAGGAGGTAGTTAATGTCACAAGAGGTACAACAAGTAGCAGCGGCAGTTTCCGGCGCTGATCTGATAACAGTCGCCAAATTTCTCGCTGCTGGAATATGTATGGGGATCGGAGCGATCGGACCGGCAATCGGCCAAGGTATAGCTGCTGCGCATGCGTTAGACGGTATCGCTCGTCAACCAGAGATGGCAAATGTGTTAACACGGACGATGATTCTCGGCCAAGCGATCGCTGAAACGACAGGAATCTATTCGCTCGTTGTGGCGATTATTCTCTTGTTCGTCGTGTAAAGGGAGTATACGATGGGGTTTGAAGTGGGAAGAATCGTTCGCGATATAAACTGGACATTGGTCTCCAGCGTGATCCATTTTCTGATCCTTGTATGGTTGTTAAAGCGGTTGCTTTTTAAACCAGCTTTGGAGTATCTTGATCAACGTCGGACAAGGATCGCCGGCCAGATGGAAGCAGCAAGACTCAACGAAGAACGCGCTGCGCAACTATCTGAGCAGCGTGAGAAAGAGTTGCAAGGAGCGCAGGTGCGCGCGCGACATATAGAAGAAGAGGCTGACAATCGTGCCGAGGAGATTATCTTCCAGGCAAAGGAGCGGGCAAAGATCGAGGCTGCCCGGATAATTACTGATGCGAAAATCGTCTCAGAACGCGATCAGGAGTTGATACGTGCTGATCTGCGGCAGGCTTATGCCGAGATAGTCGTTAACGGCGCTGCACGAGTGCTGGAACGGGAGATCAACATCGAGGATCATCAACAGCTAATCGATAAACTATTAGCAAGTATCGAAGAAGAGACGGTGAAAATAACAGAATGAAGTCAAGGAAGATCGCCGCTACCTATGCCGAAGCTCTTTATGCCTTAGGCAGAGAAGAGCAAATGCTCGACAAACTGGAAGCTGATTATCGCATGGTAGTGGCGGTGATGGAAGAACACTACGATCTATTGCGTCTCTTTATCCACCCGCTTATCTCTGATCAGGAGAAGGAAAAAGTTATCGAGCAGGTCTTTCCCGAATTATCTGAGTATTTCAGGAATTTCCTGACCTTGTTGGTGCGTAGGAGACGCGCCGAGTATATCACATTGATTTATGATGAGTTAAGCAAAATCCGCGCTGAGCACGAGAGAATTAGTTATGTAATCATCCACAGTCCGCGCCAGATATCACAGGAAGAGCAACACCGTATTGAGATACGTCTGGCAAAGATTATTAAGCGTGCTGTTGTTTCGCAAGTGGTGATTGAGCCCTCTCTCCTTGGCGGAATAAAGATAGAGTATGAAGGAAGAGTGATCGATGGTTCCTTGCAACGACAATTACAACAACTTG
Organism: uncultured Thermotogae bacterium; assembly: GCA_964582575.1. GTDB lineage: Bacteria > Bipolaricaulota > Bipolaricaulia > UBA7950 > UBA7950 > UBA7950. Next base: position 5,048 of record CAZORT010000040.1, on the reverse strand, counting down.
GGCATTCGATCCGCAGCAGCCGGTAAGGAGGATAGTTAATTTTGGTCCAACGAGCAGGAAAAGATGAAATAAGTGCGATCATTAAAGAGCAAATCAAGCGATTTCGCCATGAACTAACATTGGACGAAGTAGGAGTGGTCGTTGAAGTAGGAGACGGCATCGCTCGTGTCTTCGGATTAGAACGGGCTCTCTCATCGGAAATAATAATTTTTCCCGGTGATATTCCCGGATTGATCGTCAATCTGGAAGAGGATAACGTCGGTATCGCTCTGTTCGGAGACGAGAAAACGATTAAAGAAGGCGATGAGGTACGCCGCAGCGGGTTAGTGTTGGAAGTCCCTGTCGGAGAGGCGCTGCTCGGCCGGATCATCGATCCTCTTGGACAACCACGTGACGGAAAAAAAGGAGATATTCCCTCTGCGACACGTCGCGTCGAGGTGAAAGCACCGAGTGTCATCGAGCGAGTTCCTGTTGATACACCCCTGCAAACCGGATTAAAATCGATTGACGCACTCACTCCGATCGGACGAGGGCAACGCGAACTGATCATCGGCGACCGACGGACAGGGAAAACAGCATTGGCAATTGACACAATTATCAATCAGAAAAACGAAGAAGTCTATTGCGTATATGTGGCGATCGGACAGAAGACATCGACCGTTGCCCGCGTTGCCGACACTTTGCAGCGCTACGGAGCGATGGAATATACAATCGTGGTAACGGCTGAGGCGCAAGATCCAACACCATTACAATACCTTGCACCATATGCTGGCTGCGCCATGGCAGAATATTTCATGCATTCTGGAAAGGATGCCCTGATCGTTTATGATGACCTATCAAAACATGCTGTAGCTTATCGAGAAATTGCGTTATTACTCCGCCGTCCACCTGGCCGGGAAGCCTATCCAGGTGATATATTCTATGCCCATTCGCGACTGTTAGAGCGGGCAGCTCGCCTCTCCCCTGAGCACGGCGGTGGATCACTGACCGCGTTTCCGATCATTGAGACAAAGGCCGGTGATATCACTTCATATATCCCAACAAATGTTATCTCCATCACTGATGGACAGATATATCTGGAAACAGACCTGTTTAATCAGGGATTCCGTCCGGCAATCAACGTCGGTCTCTCTGTCTCTCGTGTCGGCGGGGCGGCGCAGATTGCGGCAATGAAACAGGTTGCTGGTAAATTACGGTTGGAATTATCACAATACCGTGATTTAGAGGCGTTCGCTGAGTTTGCTGCAGATCTTGATCCTCAATCACGCGCCCAACTATCGCGCGGGGAGCGGTTGATGGCAATATTATCTCAGGATCAATACTTCCCGATGGCAATCGAAGAGCAGGTTCTCTTGCTCTATGTTGCTGTGAACAACCACCTTGATACGATTGCGGTCGATGCAGTCAGACGGTTTGCTGCTGAATTTCTCCGCTTCCTCCATGTAGAACAGAAAAATATCTTCACCTTGCTGCGTCAAAGAAAGAGATTCGACGCCGAAATAGAGACGCTGATCAAGGACGCGTTAACGTTGTTTAAAGAGATATTCGGAGGATAACGTGGCAGAGCACATTCGCGAGGTTAAACGGCGGATCAGCAATGTTTCCGATATTAAACAGATCACCAAAGCAATGCATGCGATTGCAATGACAAAAGCGACGCGCATGAAAAAAGAGTTAATAGCAAGACGGCCGTATGCCGAAGCGCTTGACAACGCTCTTAGCGCTATATTAGCAGAAGGAAGTGACGCTGAACTACAGCATCCGCTGCTTGTTTCCAATTCGTCTACTGAAACAGTCATTCTGATCTTAAATGCTGATCGGGGCTTGGGCGGTAGGTTTAAATGGACAATTAATCGTGCTGGCTATGATCTATTGCTCAAGCAAAATGGTAAGGGAAAGATCATTGCCGGCGGAGAGAAAGCGCGTTCTTTCTTCACTGGCAAAGTCGACAAATTACTTAAAATATATTCCCATCTCTATGAAGAGCCGACAGTAGCCGCCGCAAAACAGATCGCTGAAGATCTGCTCCATATATATCAGAACAACGAAGCAAGCAAAATTTATGTTGTCTATATGCGCTTTTTCTCCGAGTTCAGCCAACGCGTAACGATTGACCAAATACTTCCGATAAGACCAGCAGAAACACTATCATCGACTGACGCGCTACTGGAACCAAATTTCAGTCGGATATTAGATTACTTTTTGCCGACCTATGTATCGGGGAAGGTATTTTACTACCTGCTGGAGACGAAGATGTGCGAACATACAATCCGGAGGCAAGCAATGAAAGCAGCGACAGACAATGCTGATGATCTGATCAAAAGCTTAACTTTAACCTATAACAAAGCGCGACAACAAGCGATAACACGAGCAATAGCCGAGATAATCGCTGGTGGAGAAGAGATCAGATAAGGAAGAAAATTTCTGAATGCTCAGATAACGATAAAGTTACAGGAATTTTACAATGGAGTATAGGATGAGTAAAGAGCAGAAAGATATGACCCCGGAATTAAAAATAAGGAGTTGTGGATGGCAGTAGAAAATGCAACAGGAAAGATAACAGAGATCAAAGGACCAGTAATCGACGTCCGTTTCCCAAAAGGTAATTTACCGGCAGTTAATACCGCGCTTTATATTCAACGTCATGATGAACAGGATCTTGTATTAGAGGTTGCACTCCATTTAGGAGAGAACGAAGTAAGAACAATTGCGATGGATTCGACTGATGGATTGGCTCGCGGGACAACAGTCTATAATACGGATCACCCGATCAGCGTTCCGGTTGGCCCAGCGACATTAGGTCGGATGATCAATCTTACTGGCACACCGATCGATAATCTTCCGCCGATTGAAACTGATAAATACTATTCAATTCACCGTTCTGCTCCGACGATTATCGATCAAGAGACTGAGATGGAGATATTTGAAACTGGGATAAAAGTTATCGATCTGCTCGCGCCGTTCCCGAAAGGCGGGAAAATCGGACTTTTTGGCGGCGCAGGAGTAGGAAAGACCGTTCTTATCATGGAGTTAATCCGCGCCATTGCCCAGGAACACGAAGGATTTTCTGTCTTTGCTGGTGTTGGCGAGCGCAGCCGTGAAGGGAATGATCTCTATTTAGAGATGAAAGAGAGCGGAGTACTGGCAAAGACGGCTCTTGTTTATGGTCAGATGAACGAACCACCAGGAGCGCGGTTCAGAGTTGGTCTCACTGGAGTAACTTTGGCCGAGTACTTCCGCGATGAAGAGGGTAGAGATGTGCTGCTCTTTATCGATAATATCTTCCGCTTTGCGCAGGCAGGGAGTGAAGTGTCAGCTCTTCTGGGACGGATGCCGTCGGAAGTTGGTTACCAACCGACACTCGCTACCGAGATGGGGGAATTACAAGAGAGAATTGCCTCAACAAAGAAAGGAGCGATTACCTCGGTACAAGCGATATATGTCCCGGCTGATGATTTAACAGATCCAGCTCCGGCAACGGTCTTTAGTCATCTTGACGCAGCGATTACGCTGAGCCGCAGCTTAGCGGAAAAAGGACTCTATCCAGCAGTCGATCCACTCCAATCAAACTCTGCTATGCTTGATCCACATATCATATCGCATGAGCACTATCGTGTTGCTCAGCAGACGCTGGGGATTTTGCAGCGATTTGCTGATTTGCAAGATATTATCGCAATTATGGGAATAGATGAACTTTCCGACGAAGACAGACTGATCATTATGCGCGCGCGGAAGATCCAACGCTTTATGAGCCAGCCGTTCCATGTCTCTGAGCAATTCACCGGTCGCTTGGGGGTATATGTCAAACTGAAAGATACAATCAACGGCTTTGCACAGATAGTCGACGGCAAGCTTGATTCTGTTCCAGAACAAGCATTCTATATGGTCGGCACAATCGACGAAGTGTTAGAAAACTATCCAGATCAGAGAGGTTCATAAGAGAAAAAAAGAATGACAGAACAATATGATATCATCGTTGTTGGTGGAGGTCCAATCGGAGCGATTACTGCTCGATATGCTGCTCAAGGCGGGGCGCAGGTCCTCCTTGTAGAACGCGGGGATAGAGGAGGAGAGCCGGCCAATTGCACAGGGCTAATCAGTCCGCGAGCTCTCACTATGCTGGGAGTGTCACGGCGTAGTGTGCTACGGGAAATTACAGGTGGATATCTTCATTCTCCTTCTGGAATAGAGATATTAATCAAAGCAGCAGAAACAAAGGCGTTAGTCCTCGAGCGCCAGATATTAAACTGTGAACTTATCGATCGTGCCGCAGAGGCGGGAGTGGATATTCGTGTACATACTGAAGCATCTGGATATGAAAACGGTGTGATAGAACTTACTCACAAGAACGTCACTTATAAAGTGCAAGCGCCGCTTATTATCGGTGCTGATGGACCACGCAGTGCTGTTGCCCGCTGGTTCTCTCTTCCCAGTCCGCCAAAGATGCTCATTGCAGCGCAAGCGATTATTGATCGAGCACCGCGCCGGGAAGACTTTGTTGAAATCTTATTCGGCAAAGATGTAGCGCCAGGATTCTTTGCGTGGGCTGTTCCCGCTGAAGAGGGAAGGATGAGAGTCGGTCTGGCTACTCCAGCTAATATATCCGCCCAAAGTCTACTTGAGCGCCTACTGACAGAGAGACGGTTCTCTGGTAAGCTCGTGGCGAAAATCAACAGCCTGATCCCCATCGGAACGGTAGATAGAACCTTTGCCGCTGGAGCGCTCCTTGTCGGTGATGCTGCCGGTCAGACCAAACCGACATCAGGAGGAGGAATTTACATCGGAGGATTATGCGCTAAAATTGCTGGTGAGGTTGGAGCTTGTGCCGTTGCTTCCGGTGATTTTTCCATTAACTCGCTCGGTAAATACGAAGAACGCTGGCGAAAAGAGATCGGTGCTGATCTTAAATTTGGCATGGTCGCTCATCGCACATTGGCTAAACTATCGGATAATGAGATTGATCGGATTTTCACTCTCATTAAACAACCTGCGTTAAAAGAGTTAATTGAGCAAGAAGGAGATATCGATTATCCCCGTTACTTGGCAAA
>CAZORT010000039.1:0-8238 GCA_964582575.1 uncultured Thermotogae bacterium | reverse complement strand
ATTTTGAATTTTAATATGTCATTTTGATATTTGATTTTTAATATTTGATATAAATATAGTAGTATCATTTAGTAGATAAGGCACCATACAATCGTTCCACATGCCTCTCAAAATCTCTCTCGATCTCCAGAATCTTCTCTTCGTCCTCAACCGCCAGGCAATGAACATAGAAGTCGCTTCCCACTACATCCACGGTCATGGTGCCGGGTGTCAGGGTAATCGAGTTGGCCAGGGTGGTGAGAGCCACATCGCTTTTGAGGCGAGAACTCAATTTTATGATTCCGGGGAACAGAGGCATCCTGGGATTGATCACTATACGCGCTACATTGATATTAGCGATAATGATCTGCCAGACTAACCACCCAAGAAATGGGATAAACCTGATGAAGATGACCAGATGGCGACGGATGCCGCCGGAGTCTCTTATAAGCAAATCATGAGAAAAGAGGGCAACCAGGAGGGAGCAAACAAGGCCGAGGCCAAGGTGCATCGCGTCCCGACGGTCGGATAACAGTATCCAAAAGCCAAATAAGATAAGTAAACTTAACCCAAATCCGGACAAATTCTTTACCATAATCATCACCAGTCAGTAAACCAAAGCCACTTAAATAATTTATAGTAGTACAATATGGCGGGATTTGCAAGTAAGGCGAGTTAAATCATGAGCCTCTTGTGCAAAATTCCTTTGATCCCGCCAGCTTCGCTTTGACTGGATTCTGATGAATGTACCGCAGTGTCCCGAGCAGGCAGGCATCCTTGTCCACGAGAATCGCCTTGAATCTCCCTTGGAAGACGTGCCCAGAACGCCGATTGACCGCCTGAGTGTAGGAGCCGTTTAGGTGGCGCATACCACGAGACAACGTCGGGGCGGTCTCGATCAGCAGGTAATAGTGGTTCGTCATCAAACAATACGCATGACATAGCCAGTTACAGCGCTCCACCACCCGCTCAACGGACTCCAAAAAAGATCCGCTGATCTTTCTTGCTCCTTCGTCGTAAATCAAGGGGGATTATTGCCACTTAATCTTTAGAGGAGTCATTTACTTCTGGTCCTGAGTATGGGTTCTCTGAAACCGAACATATTTTGCTATTCTACGAAGAATAGCAGAGCTGCACTTCCTTTCATATCCATATCCGAGAAACTAAGTGAAAAAGGTGTTATACTGGTCAGTATACTCACTTATGAAGTCATACCCTGAAATTAAAGCGGGATCATAGTTGTTCAAAGAGGAGGAGAAAGGATGAGCGAGCGGACAATATTATTGACAAATGATGATGGGATCAATTCTCCAGGGTTAGTCGCGCTGAAAACAGAGCTGGACAAGGTAGCACAGGTTGAGGTATACGCGCCGGATCGTAATTGGTCGGCAGCAGGGCGAACACGGACTTTGCATAAGCCGCTGCGTGTCAGCCAAATACGCTTTTTTGACGGTACAGTCGGGCATGCGACGAGTGGCACTCCGGCCGACTCTGTCGCGCTGGCTCTCCTCGGACTACTCGATAGACCTCCGGATCTTATTGTCTCAGGGATCAATGCCGGGCTCAATACCGGACAGAATATAACCTATTCTGGAACTGTAGCTGCGGCAATGGAAGGGGTGCGGGAAGGTATCCCCTCAATAGCTGTCTCACACGACATTCAGAGAAAGAGCGGTGAAGATGTAGACTACATAAGCGCCGCTGATTTTACAGCTAAATTGGCCGCTTTTCTCCTTGAGACCAAGCTACTTTCTCCTGATCTTTTATTGAACGTTAACATCCCGTTCATAGCGCCGGAAAAGCAGGTAGAAGTGAGATTAACTCGCTTGGGAGAACGGGCGTATAGCAGCTATTTAGTCACCGGTAAAGACCCGCGTGGACGTAATTATTATTGGATTACGGATGATCCGCAATTTCATCTTATGCCTGAAGAAGAAGGAACTGACATTTGGGCAATCGCTAACGGCTTTATCTCGATAACTCCGATCCACCTCGATATGACAGAGTATTCATTGGTAGAAAAATTCCAGCGATGGGAGAAACTCTCTTGGGAGAAGAGCGACGTTGCTGGATCGGTTTACCCTCGTAATGAGCAACAATGATCGGAAACCGCATAGAAACTAAGAGGAACATCTTAAGGAGGCTAAGATGCAATATTATATTGAAGTAGATGGGAGGGTCTTTGCGATAAAACGGAATGGAATCTTTGATTTACCTCGACAAGAAGAGATTCCATTTCGATTTACTCCGGGATCGCCAATTGCTCTTTCAGGGGTCTGTTTTGGTGAACCGATGCTCGATCGTCATCCGCGAGAGTGGCCGTATAAAGATGAATTGATCGCACAAGATGATGTCACATCGTCGATGCGGCAAGCAATTCATGCAACGATGCCCCGTGTAGTGGTAGAAGGGATAATTACTCGCGATAATCAGGTCTTACTGGTAAAAGCGTGTCGCGGGTTAACTAAAGGACGTTGGTCATTACCAGGGGGATTTGTCTCCTTTGGAGAATCGCCTGCAGCAGCGTTAAAACGGGAGCTTTTCGAAGAGTTGAGAGTGGAAACAAAATCCTTGCGTCTTATCACTACTCAGGGGAGGATCGGAAAGGAGAGTCGCCTCCATTGGATCTATCTTTTCTATCGGGTGAAAATAACAGGAAGACTGGTTCCTGATCCCGATGAAATCAGTGAGGCATGCTATTTCTCTGTTCCTGCAGCAATAGAAAACCTCCATGACGAGGTGATGCGCCAACAAGTCGCGGCTCTTGCAAGCAAAACCCGGCCCCGGCAGTGACTCTTAGAAAAAAACCATATTGAGCTGAATCGATAATTCTTTTGACCACTCTTCATACTCGTGTCCATGTATCAATGCGAAATTAAGCACGATATCGGTATCACCGGGTAACCTTACTACTAACCCCAAATCAATACTATGGCGATGTCGATAATATCCGGCTTCACTGTCCCGCAAGAAAGTATACCTTCCTCTAAGATCCAGTATTTCTGTCCATAGGAAATGATAATCAGCTCTAATATTCATGCTATGTGTTCTCAGCAGATCGCGTGCTCCGGTAAAGGTTCCGCGTAGCACTAACTGTGACCGGGGTTCGGGCGCAAAGGCAATATTGAATGCACTTATTGCTACTATGTCCCGCTCTCCCCCAAATGGATCAAGCAATTCAATTCCCAGGCCAAATCTCACATCCCAACCACTGAATCGCTTGAATCGTTCATCTCCAATGATCGTTGCGATCATATAGATATCAAGCGCATCGAGTCCATCAGGGCGGGTTTTCATTGTCCATTCGATCTCCTTTTGGAGAGAGGCAAGCAGATCAGCGATCGTTGCGTAGCGATAGCGCCGACCAATAGTATGAGCAATAGTAAGTAAATTAGCATAAGTAAGCGGTTTAATCAAACTTCCACGTGCCCTCAATTTCGCTTCAATCCGCACTGCCTGAGCAAGGGGGGTGACATCAGTAAACCGACCGTAACCAACTCCTAAACTGGCCAGAAGCCCCATTGTTCCATAAGCGGTTGCCCCTCTTCCAGAAAAACCGATAAATCCGAAAAAGAGACCGCGAGGATCAAAGAAATAGTTGACATCACCTTCCACGATTATTCGGTGTATTAGATAAGGAAATTGTGCGAGCAGCTCAAGGTCTGCATTGCCGTAAAGTCGATAACCGAAACGAGGCAAGGCGAATAACGAAAAATAGGTTATCCCTAAATGACCCACATTGAGATTACCGCGATCATCTAAAAAACGATCATCATAGAACCGATAAGAAAAACTAAGTTCTAAATCCGAAATATGGGTGCGCGGAACACGGTAAAAATGCAGTGGGATAGCGTATGTTGCGGAGGTGATGGCAAAGAGTAAAAGGACGCTGATAATAAATGGATTACGACATGGCTGGTAGGAGACGTTATTGAGCCATTTTTGTTGATTCATATTTGATCACCTTCTTTGATTTCTAACCCGCGTGAAGGATAAACTAACTGTGAGGAGAGATCAAGTTACACAGTTGAAATTTTAACTGTTCTGGTCTATACTACAAATGAGGTGAGTACGATATTATACGGCGTGCAATTTGCGTTGTTATTGTTATTATTAGCGATTTCTGCATACTGTTCCAGTGCTGAGACAGCGATTACATCGGTCGACGAAAATCGGCTGCGTTATCTGATAAAGATCAATAAGAACAAAGCAACCGGACTTTCGGCACTGCTGACGCAACCGAATGATTTAATCACCGCCCTTTTAGTGATGAACAACTTGGCCAATGTGGGTGCCAGCGCATTGGCAACATTATTTTTCCTTGCTGTTATTCCGTGGGATTTACCCAAATATCTATCTGGGCTGATTGTCACTGCTGTAATGACTATCTCCCTCCTTATCCTGGGAGAGATCACTCCTAAGACATTCGCCAAAAACAATGCCGAGAAATTGACGCTGGCAGTGATTAATCAGATATATCTTCTGATGCGAATACTTCGACCAGCAATACGGATATTTCATGCTGCCGCACATGGAATTGGGCGTATCTTTGGTAAAGAATTGGCTGAAAGGGAACCATTGACTGTGAGTGATGAACAGATTGAAACTTTAGTCGATGCTGGCGAGGAGTATGGACTCTTTGATGTACGTGAAGGAGAGATGATTAGACGGATCCTTGAGCTCGGAGAGATAACCGTTGCGCATGTAATGGTTCCGCGGACAGAGATGAGCGCAATTGAAGTTACTACCTCACTCGATCAAGTGTTAGAGATCGTTACTAAAGAAGGGCACTCACGTTTTCCTGTCTATGAACAGGTTACAGACAACATAGTTGGAACACTATACGTCAAAGATCTGCTGCGGAATAACCTTGACGAAAGAAGGACTTTGCGTGATCTCCTGCACCCTACTTACTACACTCCTCTAACAAAGCCGATCAATGCTTTATTACGTGAATTCCAAAAAGATCGTATTCACCAGGCTATTGTTGTCGATGAATATGGCGGAGTAGCCGGGCTTGTCACGTTGGAAGATATTCTCGAGGAGGTAGTTGGGGAGATTGAAGATGAATTTGATCGACCGATCACGTTGATCAAACGAATTTCAGCTAATGAAGCGATCGTCAACGGTGACACAGAGATCAAGTATCTCAATCAAACAATGGGCATTGATCTTCCTGATGATGAGTGGATGACGATCAGTGGTCTAATTCTCTATTATCTGAAAGATATGCCGCATATTGGCGAAGAGGTCACAGTCGATAATGTTCTGTTGACAGTTAAAGAGGCGACTGAACGAGAGATCATATCAGTACAAGTAAAGATTAACTCGCTTATCGCAAACAAAAGAGAGGAAGAGAAGTGAGCCATTCATTATCACTGGCAATACTGATCACGGTGGTGGTGGCATTGAGCAGCATTGGAGCGCCATTGCCCATCTACGAAATAGAAGTACATCTCTGTGTGGTCAATCATACATTGAGTGGAAAGCAGAGATTGACCGTTACAAACTCATTTGGCGAAGAGCTGACATCTCTCTTTATGCTCCTTCTTCCTAATTTCGGTCGGGAAAAAAATCCTTATCACGGTCCGAGATTGATCGACGCCACTTTTGTCAAAGGATTTGATCCATCTTATATGGAGATTGATTCTGTTATCCGAATTGATGGGGAAAGACCAAAGCCGCTGCATTTCGATCTTCTTGCCGCCCCTCCTGATATGCAAACTTTTTCCCTGGAAGAGACAGTGCTGGCAATAAGGCTGGATCGTCCGCTTGCTATGGGAGAGACTATCAGCGTTCAAATAGAATTTCGTACGCGGTTTCCGCATATAAAGAGCGGTGATATGGGGCATTTTCAACGAATTTATACATGGCGATTCGGTTGGCATCCAATTCTCACCCCATTTCAAGGAACAGAGGCAGAAGCAATACTTGCGGGAAAGATCCCGTTGCGATTTGAGCTTCCTGCTGCTCATCGTTGCCTGATTCTTACATTGCCCCGCGAAATGGTATTAATTAGCGGTGCTGACTTTATTGAACGATTAACGACTGACGAGGAATTTCATCGCTATCGGTTATGGAATGATCGGCCGGCAAGGTCGATCGCCATCGTTGCTGGGCCTGATTATCAGCGATTCGCATTGGATGGATTGCCAGTGCTGATAGAGGTCTTTTATCTACCCGGACATGAGGAGACAGCCCGCCTCTTTGCCACCTATGCAGTTAACGCACTACAATTCTTTGTGGAACGGTTCGGCCCATATACTCGTCGTCGAATAACGATCGTGCAAAATCCGAACCCTCTCGGCATCTCTATGGCGGCCGACGGCATCTTTTTTATGGCAAACCTTTTCTTTACCCATCGTCATGTTACCCTTCCCGGTATTCTCAACCGTTTGGCCGAGTTTGTCCTCGCACATGAGCTTGCTCATCAATGGTGGGGAATCGGTGTTGGAGTTGATTTTAACGCGCAAAACTGGCTCTCTGAAGGGCTTGCACAATATATGTCCATCTCCTATTTTGAGTACCGTCATGGTCAATTTGGACCGAATCTATTCGACTTGAAGCGGGCAGGGATATTGGAAAGAATAGTCCGTTCTCAATTCGGATTCTTCAATCTGCGCGAGCATATGCATGAACTTCCTTATCTCATTGCTTACGCTCGTAGATTTGATGAAGCGATTATCAATCCGCAGAGAGAAGTTCGCTATGCCAATGAAACAACGATGCGTATCTATCAGAAAGGATACCTTGTTGCTCGTGCTCTCTCAGCCAAGGTGGGAGATGAGGAGTTTCGCGCTGCGCTGCGCTACGCCCACTATCGCTTCAAAGATCAGATCATCACTCTCTGCGATCTTCAAAACTTACTTGAGGAACGGACAGGGGTAGATCTGGATCAGTTTTTCTATACATGGCTGCTGACAGCAGGCTCAGTCGATTATTCGATTGAGCTTATCGCGCGGACAAAGATCGAGGATATTTATCATACCACCGTGGTAGTACGGCGAGATGGTGGAACATCGCAAACAGTGGTCATTGAAGCTGTCACGGCGCGGGGGGTAGATAGAATAGAGTGGGATGGTGTAGCTGCAGAAGAGACTCTGATATTACAGACAGAGGCGCCGGTTCGCCGTGTAACGATCGATCCCGATCATCTTCTTCCTGATCGCTATCGGCTTAATAATCACTCACCAACGAGGGTGGTATGGGTAACAGCGTATAATCAGTTGCCGCTTGATGCCTATCTTATTAGCACCGACCCTCTATCGGGAACAATAATGATCAGTTTTCTGGATCGATTAGCAGTGACGATCGGAAGAGATTTCGCTAATATTCATATTCGGCATGGCCGACATCATGACTTTTTAGGCCATCTCTCCATCGCTGCAGGGGAGATAACCGGCGCGCTGGGATATAGATTTACCGGCTTTTCGCAGCCGGCCACCGGAGCAGCGGCCACTTTTTGGGTGCCGTCAGATTTTCTTACTATCTCTGGTCATCGTCTGTTAACTGCAGTAGGGCCATTGCATTATCTTTCTTTCCAGTATACCCGTGTTGCGATGGTGCGTAGGCAGACAAGTACAACGGTGGTTCTCGATTTAATTCTACACTACGGAGGGCGAATCTCTATCTCCACTTACGATGAAACTGTCATTGCGCCCAATATTTATTTGATAGGAAACCTTTCGTTGGGGGGCAGGATAGGCGAGCTCCCTGCGGCAATGCAGTTCAGTCTACCCGAGATGCATACCTTTGGCACCGTAATAAATGGTTATTGGAAGCCATTACCTATACGGGGAAATTACCGCCTCTTTGGCCGAATAGCGCTAGAAATTCCTGCGATGATCGAAGATCATTTTAATGTGGTCAATATCGCGATGATCGACAGCGCCACACATCAGATATTTATTGCTGCCGGAGCAGTGTGGCGCAGCTTAGACCGATTGACAGCTACCGTTCCGCAAGTAGAAATAGGAGTAGAAACCAGTTTCAGCGTAAGTCTCCTGGGAGGGTTAATACCGTTCCGGTTCACTATTGGATATGTCTATCCGCTCTTTGGCCCAGGATCTCCTGGCGGTCGGATATTTTTCCGCTTATCATAAAACTTGCGGGGAGAATCAGGCCTTCGCCTTTTGCTCGCACGCTCTTTTTTGACTATAATACTTTAAAACAAAATTAATTCGGGAAGTGGCGCAGTTTGGTAGCGCGCCTGTTTTGGGAGCAGGAGGTCGCTGGTTCAAATCCAGTCTTCCCGACCAA
>CAZORT010000038.1:0-8467 GCA_964582575.1 uncultured Thermotogae bacterium | reverse complement strand
GTCTGTGATGACACGAGAGAGACAACTACAGACTCAATTATTGGCGATCAAGTTTTTACGTGTACTCAAGCATGGCCGCACTTACCACGAGTTAAGCCAATTACTGAGTATACCTCCTGTTGTACTGAATCGATATGTAAAAGGACATGTTCTTCCGGAGATCGCGCGCGCTGAGCAGATACTCGAATTTTGCTCCAATAAAGAATTAGCCAAGCAAGCGCAACAGCTTCTTGCAGTTGATGAAGACGGATTTATCGATAATACCTCTCTCCTCTCTGATACCCCTTTTTTAGCTACAATCGCTGATCTTGTTGCATCTCGCTTTCCGAATACGAGTAAGGTTCTTACTGCTGCTGTAGACGGTATTCCACCTGCTGTACTCATTGCTGCTGCATTGGGAGTACCGTGCTTGTTCGCCAAGCGAGAACGGGAGATCGGTGTCTCTAAGTTCATTGAATCCCGCTATAAACTCTCTGGTGGACAGATGGTAAACTACTTCCTCCCTGCTATAACTCTCAAACCGAGAGACCGCGTACTAATCGTCGATGATCTGCTCCGTTCCGGGGAGACTCAAGCCGTATTGGTCGAAATGGTGCAGATGACCCAAGCAACATTGATCGGCATCTTCTCCCTTATTCAGATCGGAGAAGAAGGCGTCCTTCGTCTGCAAAGATCAGTTACCTGTCCAATTGAAAGACTAGTTATTCTCCGCTAAATTACGTTGTTTGTGTTAATTTTTTCTTTATACACCTTGACATCCTGCGTTATTTACGTTAATATAAACTAAATTAAATAAGGAGGCCATCGCGGTATGGAAAATGTGCTCGTTATTGGATCTGGCGGCCGAGAACACGCTATCGCCTGTTTGTTAGCTGATAGTCAACAGGTCGGCACGGTCTATTGGATGCCAGGAAACGGGGGGGCATCAATACACTCCCACCTGGTAGCTGTTCCACTCCTTGACCCTACTGGCATCGTTCTGTTTGCTTACGACAAGGATATTGCGCTCACTGTTGTTGGACCGGAACAGTATATGGCTGAAGGTCTTGTCGATCTGTTTATTGCCGCTGGACTCCCAATATTCGGTTTCTCTCGTAAGACAGCCCGTTTGGAGTGGAGTAAGGTCTTTGCTCGCCAATTTGCTCTCCGTCATAACATTCCGATCCCAAACTCTTGTTCTTTTCAGCATTATGACAGCGCTCTCAGCTTTCTATTCGATCACCCTGAACAGAAATTCTTCATCAAGGCTGATGAACTCTGTGGTGGTAAAGGATCGATCTTCGCTCCAACCATACAGGCAGGAGAAGATGCACTCCACAGTCTCTTTAAGGAACAGATATGCGGAACGGGAGAACAAGTATTAATTGAAGAGGCAATAATTGGTGAAGAGATATCGATAATGGTTATAACTGATGGCACAGACTATCGAATATTACCGGGTGTACACGATTACAAGCGGCTCTATAATGACGATCTCGGGCCGAACACTGGTGGTATGGGGGCGTACGCGCCAGTCTGCTTGCCGGAAAAGTTGGTGGAGCGCATAACGACGCGGATCATCGCTCCAACTTTTCATGGTATGGTCTCCGAAGGTCTTGGCGGCGCTGGAATCGTATATTTTGGTGTGATTGTAGATCGCAATAATGATCCTTATCTACTGGAATATAATATGAGGTTTGGGGATCCAGAGGCACAGGCTCTGCTCCCGTTATTCTCCGGTGACTTTTATCAGCTGCTCTCCTCTGCATGCGCTGGAAAACTCAACAGAGTTGACTTGCAGTGGCATTCTGACGCGACTGTCTGCGTAATTGCAACAACAGCCGGTTATCCCACAAGCTATGGTAATGATCAATTTTTGATTAGCGGGTTAGCTGATGCAGAGAGCCAAGAAGGAGTGAAAATATTTCATGCCGCTACTACTTATCGTGATGGGCAGTGGTACGGTCAGGGAGGCAGAATATTTGCGGTTACTGCTCTGCAACAGAGACGAGCGCAAGCTCGCGCGCTCGCTTATCAAGTTATTGAACAGATAAATTTTAATGGTATGCATTATCGCCGGGATATCGCAATGAAGGAGGAAAAATGTGTGGGATAATGGGAATTGTCGGCTCAGAAAGTGGCTCATCTCATCTCTCGTTGGCATTGAACGTTCTATCAGAATTGGGTAATCGGGGCAGTGATGGTACTGGTCTTATGGCCAGTCGGAACAACAAATTTCATGTCGAACGATGGAATGGAAAAGCCACAGCAATCCCCACGCAAAGTCTCCATAACTTGCAGCGGTTTGCGCATGATCCAGTCAATCTCTATCTCGGCCATGTCCGCTATGCCACTACTGGAGCGGTAACAAGTGATAATATCCATCCTGCTGTCGCAACCAGTTCTTCTACCGCAAGGAGAGGGGAAAGCAGGGTAGCAATAGTGATGAACGGTGAGATCTCATTTACAAAGCGTTGGCGCTGCGAGGCGGTCAATCAGGGAATCGATCCGAGTAATGCGCAGACTGATTCTGCTGATTGTGCCGCCCGTATTCTCAGTCATTATAAGACGACGAAAGATATATCAGCGGCGCTTATTACCTTTTACAAAGAGGCGTTTCCGTTTGGTGGGTTCTCGATCTTAGGCTCGCTGGAGGATGCCAAACAGACCTATTTCTTCTATTTGCGTGATGGATTACGTCCGCTTCATATGGCTGAAATTGGCTCGGCATACATCTTTGCTTCTGAAACAGCTCATCTTGTCAGAGGAGGAATAAAGAGCAAAAATATCATCTCTATCCCTCCCGGAGAGATCGGCCTCTGTTCCCTATCGCCTAAACACGGGAAGATTCACAGCAATGCTTCTCTCCCTGAATTTCAGATTATCAACATCGATAATGAGCTTACCGGTACTTGTTGTAAAGGGTTATGTCCGTTTGAACTCGCCTATCTGCAACATTACACCTCGTTAGTGAGAGACCGCACGATTGACAGTATAAGGAAAGAGTTCGGTCGCGCTCTGTGTCAAACACACCCTCCGCAGCAAGGGGATATGGTCGCTCCTATTCCCCGCTCGGGAATAAGCGCTACAGACGGATATTTAATGGAAGCTGGTCAAATGGGAATCTCTGTTCAGCTGGCCGATGCGATTGTGCGACTTAAGAACGGCCACCCAATAGAGCGATCATTCTTAGGTAATGGGAAAGCAGAGATTTCTCGTCGACTGCACCGTAAGTTCGCTGTAAATCCGGAAATAACGAGCAAGTCAAACCATCTTATTCTGATCGATGACAGCATTGTACGCGGTGATGTCTGCTCCTTTTTAGGTACGATGTGGCAACGTAATGGCGGCGATAAGATATCTATCCGTTCTGCTTGGCCACCGATTATTGCTCCTTGTCGGGCGGGAATAGATATCCATGCTAAAGATTTACTGGCGCTTCGATTCTCCACTGCTAAGCAAGCGTTGCAAGATCCTTCCGGGTTGGAAAAACGGTTGTCAAATGGATTACCGCACGAATATTTCGGTACAGCGACCAACCTTGAGCTCTGCTATGTTCGTCGGGAGAAGATCTGTGCTATTTTATCCTCTGTGCTGCAAGGTGAAATCTGTACCGGCTGTTTTGATCTACGTTATAACTATATCCATCCAGGAAACCGTCATGCTCCCCCGCCTTTTTTGGTGGAGTATATGAGCCGTAACAATATTGAGATGCCACCTGAGGAGGAGATTTAGAATGGGGAAAGGAACTGTTTGTGTCTATTTAAAAGAAGGAATGCACGATCCAGAAGGAGAGAAAGTCAAAGAGGCTCTTGGATTATTGGGATTTAACAATATTGCCAAAGTCCGTGTTGGCAAACTCTATCAGTTTGAATTGGAAGGGGCTGCGTCGAAGGTAATAATAGATGCCTGCAAGGCGCTGCTCGTCAATCCAGTGATTGAACGGTACGAGATATTGGAGATTGAAGAATGAACCGCACAATAGATATAAATCTCTCTGCAGATGCGCTGATGCAAATCTCGCAGCGATTCGGCCTTGGTTTAAGCAAAGAAGAGATGCTCCATATTCAAGCGCATTACCGTAAACTTGATCGCCTTCCTACTGAATTGGAACTGCAAGCGCTCGGACAGGGATGGAGTGAACACTGTTCTTATAAAAGCTCACTCCCGCTGCTCCGTCGCTGGATCATCGACCTTCCCACTGAAACTGAAGTACTCTTATCTGAAGATGCAGGCGTAGTCGGTCTGGATGACGAACATGTTTATGTCGTGAAGATAGAATCACATAACCACCCCTCAGCGATTGAACCATACGGTGGAGCAGCGACCGGTATCGGCGGAGTGATCAGAGATGTCCTCTGTATGGGGGCATTACCGATCGCTCTCATCGATGGCCTCTTCTTCGCCTCCCCACAGACACCGACAGCGACAGTCCCGGTCGGTGTTAAAGCACCTCGTTATTTACTCAACCGTGTTGTGGAAGGAATCTCTGATTATGGTAATCGAATAGGAATACCAACCTGCGCCGGGATGATCGCTTTTCATCCCAGCTATTTAGCCAATTGCCTTGTTAATGTCGGCTGTATCGGAGTAGCGCGGCGTGAAGAGATCGTTCGCAGCCGAGTCTCTCGCACCGGCGAGATATTGGTTCTGGTTGGCGGAAAAACTGGAAAAGACGGAATTCATGGTGTTACATTTGCTTCAGCCAATCTATCGTCAGAGAGTGAAAGTAAAGATCGATCCGCTGTTCAGCTAGGAGCTCCAATTATCGAAGAACCACTTATCCATGCTTGTTTGGACGCGAATAAAGAACGCCTGATCTCTGGAATGAAAGATTTAGGAGGAGGAGGACTCTCCTGTGCTGTTACTGAGATAGTCGGCGCTGCCGGACTGGGTGCAAGGATCGACCTTGCTGCTGTCCATCGTCGCGAAGAGATGGAGCCGTGGGAGATATGGGTCTCTGAATCTCAAGAACGGATGCTTATCTCCGTTGCTCCGCAGAATTTGGATAAGATCGCAGCGATATTCCAGCGCTGGCAAGTGGAATTCCGTCAGATCGGCGAAGTGATAGCAGAACGTACGATTATCGTTACTCATCAGGGAACAGAACTCGCCCGTATGGATGGTCACTTTCTTCTCACACCACCACAACTGGCACATATAGATTCCAATATCAAGAGCGAAGATCAATCCATCTTTTCACCCCCAAAACTAGAGCCAGAGCAAGATAAGATCATTACATCGCCTTGTAAATCATTCCCTGAGCCGTCTGATTATAATGAAATTCTCCTCCAACTACTCGCAGCAGAGAATATTGCCAGTCGCGCGTTTGTCATCCGTCAGTATGATTATGAAGTTGGAGCACGTACGATCACTAAACCGTTGCAAGGCCGACAGATAACGAGCTCGCCCGCTGATGCGGTGATCATCAAACCGCTTAGCGATTCGTATATTGGGTTGGCATTGACATGCGATATGACCCCGCAATTCACAGCGCGGGATTCCTTCTGGGGAGCAGCAGCAGCAGTCGATGAGGTCTGTCGTAACTTGGCCGCAGCCGGAGCTGTTCCACATAGTTTGGCTGATTGTCTCTGCATGGGCAATCCTACTATACCCCAGCGCATGAAAGAGTTGGAACAGAGCTGCCGTGGATTGCATTTTGTCGCCCGCGCTCTCGCCCTTCCGTTCGTTAGTGGCAATGTGAGTCTGTACAATGAAACAGATATTGGTTCAATTGTTCCCACTCCAACTTTACTTGGCGTCGGAATAATTAATGATATCCGCACCTCGCTAACTGTTGATCTGAAAGAAGAAGGAAATCTGCTCTTTTTAGTCGGCCGGACTGAAGATGAACTGGCCGGTTCAGAATATTTTACTCTGTTAGGCAGAGAAGATGGGGCGATCCCACGTGTTGATCCAGTTCAGTTGCAGACTAATTGTAAGGCAATGGCCCGTGGCGCAGCAGCAAAGGTTATCGTTGCCGCACATGATCTTTCGGCCGGAGGAATCGGAGTCTGTCTGGCTGAACTTACATTCGGCAGTGGTATCGGCTGCCAAGTTGACTTACAAGTATTAAATAGCCTCCGCGCTGATAGTAAGCTCTTCTCTGAATCTAATTCCCGGTTTATTGTTGAAGTACCGCTGCGCCAGGAAGCGAATTTCCGCACCCTGTTCCGTGATTGTTCTCTCTATTTACTGGGAACGACTGGCGGTGAAAGGATTCAGATCAATGATAATGGTTGTACATTAATCGATATAACAGTCACTAATGCCCGTACAGCTTGGGAACAAGGTTTGTCCAAGCACTTTCAGGAGGAAAGATGGATATCTGCGTCTTAGTTATGGAGGGGACGAACAATGAGGCGGAAACAAGTCTCTGTTTAACCGCAGTAGGACTAACGCCACATATAATCACTGTTCGCGAACTCATTGATCAGAAGTACTCTTTGCGGCAATTTACCGGACTGGTTATTCCTGGTGGTTTTTCAGCCGGTGATTATGTCCGCAGCGGGGCGATCTTTGCTGCATATTTAAAACCTCTTCTGGCTGAGTTGCAGAGGTTCATTACGGATGGTTGGCCTGTGCTCGGTATATGTAATGGCTTTCAGATATTGGTTGAACTGGGAATTTTACCTGACTGTAACGAGAGTCCAGAACCGACTGCGATATTAACCCGCAATAACTCTGCGAGGTTTGAGTGCCGTACTGTCTCACTGCGCTGCGAGCAGACAAATCTATTCACACGAGGATTAACCCAAGGAGAGATTCTAAAAATGCCAGCCGCCCATGCTGAAGGAAGGTTTGTCACCTCAACAAAGATATTAGAAGAGATAACTACAACAGGACAGATTGCCTTTCGCTATGTTGGCCCGACGTCCCCTGCTATATATCCATACAACCCCAATGGTTCACTGAGTGATATCGCCGGCCTGATGAATCGCCAAGGAAATGTGCTGGGAATCATGCCCCATCCGGAACGGGTCTTTTATTGGTATCAACAAGCTGATTGGACGCGTCAACGAAAAGAGCAACGCTATGGACCGGGCTATGCCCTCTTTGCCGGAATGGCTGCCTACCTGCGGGAGAGAAGATGAGTAAAGATAATCAACGGCGCCTCCGTTATCCTGGTGGAGAAGCAGCGCAGAATAGCGGTGATCTATGCTCGCAGATCGCTTACCGTGCAGCGATGGCCACTTTTTTATTCCGTAAAGGCCGGTTTGGCGAGCCTGTCCCTTTACCTGATGGAACATCAGGTCCAATCCATATTGACAGCGTTGATGGCTATCTGGTAAAGAACAGCGACGGAGTAGGAAGCAAGGTGTTGATTGCCCAACAGTTAGGGCGGCATAATTCTGTGGCACATGATTTAATCGCAATGGTCGCTGATGATGCGGCAGCGATCGGGGCTGAACCGTTCGCCGCCACCAATTCTTTAGACATCTGTACTGCTGATCCTCAATTAATCACTGAACTCTTCTCGGGAATAATCGACAGCTGCCGCATAGCACGGATCGCAATGGTCGGAGGGGAAATAGCTCAACTGCCAGACCAAGTATGCGGGTACGGTGATAATCCCTACATTTGGAACGCTGATCTGATCGGAATCACGACTAAAGAAAAATTACTCGATGGCACGAGAATAAGACCAGGAAGTAAGATTATCGCTGTTGCCAGCCATGGAATCAGATCAAACGGATTAACCTTAGCTCAAGCGATTCTCAAAGAACGGTTCGGTGTTGATTGGGTACAGCAACGATTGGGCGACACTATTTGGGGAGAGAAACTCCTAACGCCGTCGCTGATTTTAACTCCATTCCTCGTTGATCTGTGGAGTGGTTATCGCACCATTCCGCGGGCACAGATAGAAGGGATCGTCCATGTCACTGGTGGCGGCATCCCTGGTAACCTGGCGCGTCTCCTACGCAAAAATGGACTGGGAGCGGAAATAGATAATCTCTTTGCTCCGCAACCAGAGTTCCTATCACTGCAAAAATGGGGAGAAGTCTCTGATAAAGAGGCATATGTTGTGTGGAACATGGGACAATCACATTTAATTATCACAGACGAATCAGAAGCAGTCCTTGCCTTTGCCGATGAGCAAACGGTTAACGCCCAGGTAATAGGAAGAATCAGCAGTGAGAAAGTGATCAGAATCAGAAGTAAGGGGCTGGAAAAGGCATTATTAGAGTACCCTGTTTAACCAGAAGAGTTACGTGTAAATACTTTAGGTATTGCCGCACATAGATGAAGATTAGAGATTATAGTATCAAAATGTAGTGCAATAGTCTATTATTCCCACATGATGAGGGGAATAGAAATAACCAACAAATATGAGACTGCTGAGAAAGTGATAATTTCAGATATAGATTAAGAGATGCCTCAAATACGAATAAGGGACTTTTCAGCACTCTTTTGTTTTCAAGGTTGCCATTTCGTCTAACGTCTTGCGGATAAAAGAAGTTGCCAAAGGCAATTTGGGCGAAGGTGC
>CAZORT010000037.1:0-8471 GCA_964582575.1 uncultured Thermotogae bacterium | reverse complement strand
ATAAGAGGTTATATGTCCGAACCACAGCTGGTTTTATTATTCGGTGATCCGTTTCTGTGTGAGCAGGAGTTGGCCCAGCGCCAGAGACGGCTCGCACCTACTGACTCAGATGTTGAACGGATTGTACTCTATGGCGATGATATCCGCGCTCATTCGTTGCAAATTGAACTTGCTTCATTATCTCTCTTCCCCACTTTTATCCGTCATTTTGTGATTCGACGGATTGAAGAAGCCAATCTTGTTGAGAGGAAGAAAGTCATCTCGCTCTTATCGCATTCTCTCCCGGCTGCAACATTTATCACGATTCTCACCGAAGAGACCAAGAAGATGAGTCTGCTCTATCGCACTGTGGCTAAATATGGAGCGGTCATTGAATCTCCTAAACCAAAGCAATTAGCACCGCTGGTACGGCAGATATTTGCTGAGCATAAGTTATCGATTCTTCCTGGCGCGATCAAAGTGCTGTTGGAACGGAGCCAAGGCGATTTAATTATGATCGCCAATGAGGCCGCAAAGATGCGTTCTTTTGCGCCAGCCGATGGAAAGATAACAGTAGAATTGGCGAGTAAGTTTTTTTTCTGCGCCGGGGAATGGCCGATTTATCCTTTCCTTGATCAACTCGGGATGCGTAATCTCCGCGCAACGATTGGTTTGTTGAGTGAGGCCACGCATGAGGATCCGCACCGGCTTTTTTTCGCGCTCTCTCATCATTTACGACGCCTACTGACAGTAAAACTCCTCGTTGATGAACGGTTATCTCTTGCGCAAATTGCAACAACGATCGGTCAACCTGAATGGCTTCTGCGCCGCCACTCCGGGCAGGCAAAGAGCTTCTCCCGTCAGGAGTTAATCTTCCTGCTCGATAAAGGGATCACGCTTGACATGGCGATCAAGAGTGGCAGAATAAGACCACAGGATGCTCTCCTTACGCTGCTTCTTCTCGCTCTTACCGTTCCTCAAGCGCAGGTGACATCCCCATGGCAGCCAATCCAGTCGTCTCTAAGAGGAAACGACTGGCAACAAGCGCGCTAAACAGACTACCGAGCACGCCAAGTCCCAAAGTGATTGCAAACCCTTGTACCGGTCCAGTACCGACGATAATCAATATCCCTGCTGTCAGTAATGTGGTGATATTAGCATCGGCCAGCGCAGAGAACGATTGCTCAAATCCACTTTTCACTGCGGCACGCGTTGATTTACCAGCCTGTCTCTCCTCTTTGATTCGCTCAAAGATGATTACATTGGCATCGACTGCCATTCCGATCGTCAGCAAAATTCCAGCGATTCCTGGAAGTGTCAACGTAGCATCAAAGAGCGCCAATCCGCCGAAGACGGTCAGCATTGTGAGAATAAGGGCAAAGACGGCTGCCAAACCGAGAAAGCGATAGTAAATTGGCATGTAAATAAGGACAAGGATAAACCCCGTTACAACAGTAATTATTCCCATGCGGATCGAATCTCGGCCTAAAGTCGGTCCGATCATCTCCTGTTCCATTGGAACTAATTCTACTGGCAAGGCACCAGCACGCAGGGAGATCGCGAGAATCCGTGCTTCATCACGAGAAAAATTACCGGTAATCGTTGTGGAATCAATTATTCCTCTTACACCGCGGGCAGCGGCCTCCTTGATTGAAGCAGTGATTTGGGGTGCACTAAGGACAATATCATCGAGCGTGATCGCTATTCGGTCACCAGGATTAAGGCCGGCCAAAGCATCGATGAACTGCTGGGCGCCTTCTCTGGTAAATTCAAGTGCGATATGGAATCGACCAATAGCTCCAGGGGTGGGGTCTATTCGTGCTTCTGCCGAGGCTAACGCCGCGCCGGTCAGGATCGGTTCCCGCTCAACAAGATACGGTCTCCCTTCCCGATCACGGAGAATTCGTTCGCGGAACCCCGGGATACCTAAATCATCGCCTGGCCGCATCCCTGCCGTGATGACATTATAAAACAGCAGGAGCGCTGTCTGTCCAACTAGACGTTCCGCATCTTTGAGATCGATAACTCCTGGAAGATTGACCAGTACCCTGTCTGGCCCCATCTGTTTTATTTCCGGATTGGCTAGCCCAAATTGATCGACGCGGGTGGTCAATATTGTGATCACTTGTTCAATATTACGCTGTACTTCCTCTGCTGGCATCTTCTCCGCACCCTCAATGCCGTAAACAAGACGCACTCCACCTTTTAAGTCAAGACCAAGATCGAGCACATCTTCTAGCGGATAAAATGGATATAAATTTATTATTGCGATAATAATAATACTGATGGTCACCGCAAGGCGGATCCACTCCTTCTTGGTAATCTTCCCCCATCGCATGATATCCCTCCTTTATTTAGATAATTTCGTTGTAATGCTGCTCTTAGCAAGACGTAACATAGCTTCGTCTTCTGTTTTTATCACGACTGAGTCATCGCCAATATTCACCACTGTTCCATAAATTCCACCGGCTGATATAATTTGATCGCCACGTTTCAGATTACGCAATAGTTGCGCATGTTCTGCTTGCCTCTTCTTTTGCGGCCTGACCAGCATAAAATAAAAGACCACACCGAAGAGGACGAGAACCATAAGTAATGGTAATATATCCCCGCCTGGGGCGGCCTCTCCTCTCTGCCCCCATACTGTAAAGCTAACCATAAAAACTGCTAAACTTATAGTCGTAATGATTTTACCTATTTTATTCATTTATCCTCCTTCTCTTTTTTCATATCTTATATGGCGATAGATACCGACAGCAAGAAATAACGCGGCGCCCACAACTATTAGTACCGTAGCAATTACTTCATTTAATTCCCTTCTTCCTGCAACAATGATCTGGCGCACCAAAGAGAAAATAACACTCCATATTATACAATAAGTGATCGTTGCAAACAAGATGCGAATGCGTAACTTAACCGAGAACTCATTTGCCAGTAAATCATAAGTAATGGTCAGCACCGGAACCAGGGTCCATACATATACCCAGAGAGGTGTAAGAGGAATTGCCACGACGGCCAACAATAAGAGCAAATGTCCTGGAAGTAAGCCGAGGAGATTATTACGTGAGAAAAGACGATTGAATCCTCGCTTGAAACGGAAAAAGTTATAAATAATATTGGCTATGGTGACCGCTACTACTATTACTAATGGCGATGTAGTAAGTTCCAATGGGCCGAGCCTCCCTACTAACATTACTATTCCTAATAGGGCTAAGATAAACGGTATCTGCCAAACTACCATTTCAGGTCTCTTATAAGTTTATAGCTCAAAGGTCGATCTCTCTCTTTATTTTTTCCACTTAAACTTAACGATCATATAAGTCTGTGCATAACCAAAGTAGCCAATCCAAGAAAAATAAAGAGGCCGGTGGCATCGGTGATAGTGGTGAGAAAAGCGCCGCTCATCATTGCCGGATCTTTTCCTAACCGGCGGAAAATAAATGGAATCGTTGTTCCTACTACGCCGGCTAATAGGACATTGATCCACATCGCAGCAGTAATTACCATTCCGAGATAGATATTCCCTTTCCAGAAGTAGGCGATAACTCCGATTTGTAATCCGAGCAGCAAGCCATTTACCAGTCCTACTACAACCTCTTTCCGCAACACCTGCCACAAGTTGTGGAAAGAGACTTTGCCCAACGCAAGACCGCGAATAGCAACCCCGATTGCCTGAATCCCTATATTCCCTCCCATGTCAGTTATCATCGGAAGGAAGGCTGCCAACATTACAACTTGGGCAAGGGTGTTTTCAAACCCAGCGATAATAGTTACTGCCAGCAAATTAAAGATAATATTTGCCGCCATCCAGGGAAGTCTCTTGCGCACAGCGACCACGGGCGGTGATAGAGGTTCTTCATCTCCGCCAACGATCCCACTGAATTTAAGAAAGTCTTCGGTCGCCTCTCTGCGGATAACATCGATAACATCATCGACCGTGATGATCCCCAGTAATTTTCCCGTATCATCGACAACTGGCAGCGCGATATAATTGTATTTATCAAAGATGCGTCCTACCTCTTCCGCGTCGGTATTAACAGAGATAGTGATTACGTCTTTGCGTAATAGTTCGGCAAGGTGAACCGTCGGTGGAGAGAGAGCTAAATCACGCAAAGCCAATACGCCCTGTAAAGAATGCTTATCATCAACGACGTAGGCATAATAGATTGTTTCGGCTTCTTGCGACTGGCGGCGCAACTGGTCTATTGCCTCAGCAGCTGTCATCTCTAGCGGCAATGCCACAACCTCAGGTGACATTAATCCGCCAGCCGTATCAGGAGGATAGGATAGAAGATCGATCAGCACCTTAGCTTCTTTTACATCCAGTTGCGCAAGGAATGACCGTTGTGCATCGACCGGCAGCGCAGCGAGCAAATCAACGGCATCATCAGGATCCATCTGCCTGATAATTGCGATCGCTTCGTCGCGACTGAGTTCATCAAATATTTCAGCTGACTCTTTAGGTTCCATTTCACCGAGCGGTGCAGCTGCAGCCTTATAGGCAGCGAGTTTACGCAGCATCTCTGCCGCCTGTTCGTCATTGAGAAGGGTAAGAATCTCAGCAATATCCGCTGGATGTTTTTTCAGTAATTCTTTGAATAAAATTTTCTTTTTCAATCTTTACTCCTGTCCTGTTTCTTTGCGGAAGAGAAAAATTACCTGAATTGCTACAATGAAATTATTAAAGATTATCGAAATAGTCTGATCGGTATGATGACGTATCTTTGCGATCCCGTATTCTTTAATGAGTTTAATATTAGCGATTATATGTAGATAGAGCAAGAAAAAGCCAAAATCAAAAAATCGTTCTTTTACTTTGGTGTTATAATAAACCTTTGTGCCTTGGTGGCGGAGTTGTGGTTTGTGGCTACTGACGCGGCGATGGAAATAAGTTGATCCAGTTGATCTAGTTGATATAATACTGCTGATATAATATTATGGGTTGATCGCCGAGGTGGCGGAATTGGCAGACGCGCATGGTTGAGGGCCATGTGGACAATATGTCTGTGCGGGTTCAAGTCCCGCCCTCGGCAATAAATTATTTAGGCAATAAATTATTTAGAAATTGATAATGAAGATAATAGTTGATACTTTAGGTGCCGACGCTCATCCGGCGGAAATAGTTAAAGGCGGGGTTGAAGCAGCACACAAATACGATATTGAGATTCTCTTTGCTGGTGAATCAGATTCCATTCAAGAGATCCTTAAAGAATTAGGAGAACACAAGGAAAGTTGTTTTTCTATCCTGCCTGCTTCGCAGATTATTACGATGGAGGAAACGCCCGTACAAGCGGCGCGTCACAAGCGCGATTCCTCGCTTATGAAAGGGCTGCTGGCTCTTCATAAACGCGAGGCAGATGGTTTTGTCTCTCCAGGGAATACCGGAGCAGTCGTTGCTGGTTCCCTCTTTACGTTAGGGGGGATTAGGGGAATCTCCCGTCCTGGGATCGCTCTCTCTTTCCCTTCCCTTAACGGAGATGATATTCTTGTCATCGATGTTGGCGCTACGGTCGACTGTCATCCGAACCATCTGGTAGGGTTTGCGCTGATGGGAACCCTCTATTGTCAAGCAATAAAGGGTATTGCTGCGCCGACGGTGGGGCTGATGAATATTGGCAGTGAAAAGCATAAGGGGAACAGACTGGTGAACCGCACTTATGAGCTATTGCAGCAAGGACCATTTAAATTTGCAGGTAACATAGAACCTCATTCCATGGTAACGGAACGGCCGGCAGATATAGTTGTCTGTGACGGCTTTGTTGGTAATATACTCCTTAAAGCATATGAAGGGGGAGTAGCGGCAGTGATCGGTATTCTGCAGCAGTTTGTCAAAGAGAATTTTATTGCTAAATTGGGAGCAATAGGAATGCAGGCGGCCTTTACTTCAGTGCGCAATAAAATGGATTATCGCAGCTATGGTGGCGCATCACTATTGGGTGTCAATGGTGTAGTTGTGATTGCCCATGGTCGTTCTGATGCCACAGCGATTACCGCAGCGATTAACGTAGCGCGTCTGGCTGTGCAAAACACTCTTACTATGCAGATCAGCGCCAATTTGAGGGAAGTAACGGATGAGTAGTCGTATCCTTGGTATCGGCAGCTATCTGCCGCCCAAAGTGCTCACTAATGCTGATTTAGAGCGACTTGTCGATACCAGCGACGAATGGATCAGACAACGAACAGGAATCGTAGAGCGGCGAATCTTAGAGCAAGATTCTGACCCGGCGATTATGGGAATTGAAGCGACTAAGCAGGCGCTAAAGGACGGTGGAATCTCTGTTGAGCAGCTTGATCTTCTTATCTACGCCACTAATTTTCCCGATATGATCAGTCCTGGCTCAGCGCCATTCTTGGCACAAGCATTGGATTTAGGGCAGATACCTTTCTTTGACCTTAAGGCAGGATGTTCAGGGTTTGTTTACGGCTTAGTAGTGGCCAATGGATTGATTAGCGCAGGTGCATTTGAGCGTATTCTTTTGGTTGGCAGCGAAGCTCTATCGCGAGTTACCGACTGGAAAGATCGCACAACTTGTGTTCTCTTCGGTGATGGAGCAGGTGCAGTGATCGTTGAACGAGCTCCGTCTGGAGAAGGAGTGTTGGGTTTCTCTCTGCATGCCGATGGAAAAAAAGCGCATCTGTTACGGCTGGAAGCAGGAGGAATACGAATTCCAGCCAGCCATCAGGCGATCGATGCCGGGCTTCATTTTTTCAAGATGGAAGGGAAAGAAGTATTTAAAAGTGCGGTGGCAATGATGGAATTCTCCAGCCAAGAGGCATTGGCTAATGCAGGACTAAAACTTACTGATGTCGATTGGATTATCCCGCACCAAGCCAATATCCGTATTATTCGTGCCTTGGCACTGCAGCTGAAATTTCCTATGGAGAAGATAATAGTCAACATCGATCGGGTTGCTAATACATCTACAGCATCGATACCATTGGCTTTAGCTGAAGCATATTATGACGGACGCATAAAACGTGGTCAAATTCTCGTATTAACTGCATTTGGAGCAGGAGTAACCTATGGTGCAGTGGTGATGAAATTTTGAACGAGAAAATAGCATTCTTATTCCCCGGACAGGGGTCACAGTACATCGGGATGGGTGCTCTCGCAGCGGTCGACAAACAAGATATTATTGCTTTAGCTGAAAGAACAAGCAAGTTGCCTCTGCAGAGACTGATGGACGAAGGTCCGCTTAATCGACTCTCGGCAACTGAAATTGCGCAGCCAGCGATCTTACTTACCAGTCTGTTGTGTAATGAAGCTCTCAAAGACCAGGGTCTTTTGCCTGATGTTGTTGCCGGGCATAGCTTAGGAGAATATACTGCCTTAGTCTGCAGTGGTGTCTTAGAGATTAAGGATGCATTTAGAATCGTTGCCGAGCGAGGACGGTTGATGGCCAAAGAGAGAACAGGCGGAATGTCGGCGATCCTTAAACTCTCGTTTGCCGAAGTAGAAGCGATCTGCAGGGAAGTAGAAGGACAGGTAAATGTGGCTAATCATAATGGGCGAGACCAGGTCGTTATCTCTGGCGATGAGGAAGGGTTGATGCAAGCAGAAGAATTGGCAAAAAAAAGTGGGGGGCGAGTGATCGCTCTTCCCGTCTCTGGACCGTTTCATTCTCCATTTATGAATCAGGCCGAAGAAGAGCTGGCACAGCTGATCGAACCGATCAAATTCTCTTCACCATCTATACGATTGATATCGAGTATTAATGGAGACTCTGCTTCAGAGCCACGCCGAATAAAAGATTTACTGTTGACTCAGATGACAGCACCAGTAAACTGGGTACAGGTGATAGACCGCATGGAAGAAATAGGAGTTACGATCGCGATTGAAGTTGGACCAGGCGAGGTGCTGACCCGGCTTGGCCGTAAAACAACCTCTGCAATTGAGTTTTTGCCATTTGTTGACAGTGTGAAAATATTATGATAAAGTCCCTTCATCAAAATGAAATAGAAAGATTGATGGTGTGGAGGTTCGAGGAACGAGGAAAGAGAGTTTTGAATTTTGCCCCACCCCCGTATATTAACCTACCCCAATAAAGTAGGACTTTATTGTGCAGGCCTGTCTGCGTGCGGATACACACAGGCAGGCACACCATCGACTTAACCGGAGGTCAATTGGCTAAGAAAAAATACAAGAAATAAAGTAATCCCAAATAGTTTGTTAATTAAGAATCTAAAGGTAAGAAAATTGCCGGAGGTCAATATGATAGATATTGCAGAACGTGTAAAGGTGATAATTGCCGAACAACTGATGGTTGATATTGAGCAAGTTACTGATAATGCATCATTTACTGATGATTTAGGGGCTGATTCACTTGATACCATCGAGTTAGTAATGGAATTTGAGGATGAGTTTGGCCTGGAGATACCAGACGAGGAAGCGGAAAAACTTGCTACGGTACTTGACGCAGTTACTTATTTAGAAGAGCGACTTGCAGAGAAGAAGGATTAAGTAAGATGTTGCAAGTGAGAGTGGATAATTA
>CAZORT010000036.1:0-8497 GCA_964582575.1 uncultured Thermotogae bacterium | reverse complement strand
CTGACTCCTGACTCCTGACTCCTGACTCCTGACTCCTGACTTCTGACTCCTGACTCCTGACTCCTGACTTCTGTCTCCTGACGAGCATACGATCATCTCCTCGTGAGTAAGCATTTCTATCTTCTGTTCATCATTGACCCAATCTTTACGTACTCGCACCACAAGGTCGAGAAATACCTTCGCTCCGAGGAGTATTTCAATATCACGCCGGGCACGGGTACCGATCTCTTTAATCATTGCACCGCCTTTTCCAATGATTATTCCTTTTTGCGACTTACGCGCAACGTATATCGCAGCGCGGATATACACTGATGCCGCCGATTGTTGCTCAATCACTATTACACGCACGGCAGTTGAATACGGAAGTTCTTCAAAAGTAAGTTGAACAATCTTCTCACGGATCAATTCACTGACTAGGAACTTTTCACTCTGATCGGTCGTCACATCAACAGGGAAATAGGCCATCCGCTTTGGCAGATAACCGATTATAGAGTGTAATGCTTCATTGAGGTTCGTTCCCGCCTGCGCTGATATGGGAATCAATTCTGCAAAGATATCGGTGCGCTCATAGGCGAGTAATGTCTCTTCTAGTGCATTCCCTTTTGCGCAGTCTATCTTATTGACAAGCAGGATAATCGGTTTATCATGTCCTGTTAAACTCTCTAAAAGATGAGTATCATAGGCTGACACTCTTCCCCATGGCTCGACCATATAGAGAATGAGATCGAGTTCACGCAGAGCGCGATAGGCTTGCCGCAGGATGTAACGACTTAACTTATTGTGCGGACGATGTAAACCAGGGGTGTCAACGAAGACGATCTGTACGTTATCGTTATTGTAAATACAGCGGATGCGGTTTCGTGTCGTCTGCGGCTTGGGTGATGTGATCACTAACTTCTTTCCAACAATAGCGTTGATAAATGTCGATTTACCGACGTTTGTCTGGCCGATGACCCCAACGAACCCAGAGCTAAAGGATTCCATTAATCAGTTCTCCATCTTTAACGGCGCGAGTTAGGCGGTCGATATCCAGAGCAAGGACTCTATCATCTACAAGATGGGGCACAAGATGACGGATCCGCTTGTAGACCTGCTGTGTATGGTCAGCAAGATGGTCTGTAAGACGAAAATCAAGGGCTTGCGCAGCACAAAGAAATGCAATCGCCACCACTCGTTCTACGTTCTCTATCACTTGCAAGCATTTAGCAGCAGCGATCGAACCCATGCTGTTATGGTCCTCTTTACCTCCAGAGGTGGGAATTGAATCGACTCCGGCAGGATGGCAGAGAATCTTATTCTCACTGACTAAAGCTGCGGCAGTATATTGCGTAATCATCAGTCCAGAATTAAGCCCGTTGTTCTTAACGAGGAATAGTGGGAGACCTCGATCAGAACTTGTTAGCAAAAGGTCAATCTGTCGCTCAGCAATACTGCCGAGTTCAGCGATTGCCATCGCTGTCATATCGAGTGTAAGAGCAAGGATTTGTCCATGAAAATTGCCGCCGGAGATTACTGTTCCGTCACTGAAGATAAGCGGGTTATCAGTAGCAGAATTAATCTCTAATGTAATCTTATCTGCCAAAAAAGCGAGAGCTTCCCACGCCGGGCCAAGCACTTGGGGTAAACAACGCAAAGAATAAGAATCTTGCACCTCGTGTGGTTTACAATAACTTGGATCTCCTTCAGTATGGTTATTATCACTTAAGTGATTTTTAAATGATTCGTCTGAATTGCGCACCAGCCGACTGCCAGCAATCATTCCCCGAATAAGACGAGCAATTTCAACTTGCCCGGGATGCGGACGGGCAGCATGGAGTCGTTCGTCAAACGGAGAAGTGAAGCCTTGTAAGCCTTCTAAAACGAGTGAACCAGCAGCAACAGCATTCTTCAGCAGCCGCTTGCCACGGACCAAGGAGAGGAAACCAAGCGCACTCATATATTGAGTTCCATTAAGTAGTGCCAGTCCTTCTTTTGGCGTTAGATCAAGCGGTAATCGATCGATCAGGTTGAGGGCTTCTGTTGCGCTAATCACTTCTCCGTTGTACTCTGCCTCTCCTTCTCCGAGGAGGATGGCCGCCATATGGGCAAGTGGAATAAGATCACCGGATGAACCGACTGATCCTTTACTCGGAACCAGTGGATGGATTTTGTGGTTAAGTAATTGCACCAAATAATCTACTGTCGTTGGTCGAATACCTGATAGTCCATTAAGAAGTGAGTTTATGCGAAAAAGAAGCATTGCGCGTACTGCCTCAATCGATAGAGGCTCTCCTACTCCAGTACTATGGCTGAGAATTATATTACGCTGTAATTTCCTCAAACTATCTACTGGGATAGCGCAGTTACTAAATTTGCCAACCCCAGTATTGATCCCATAAACTATATGACGTGCATCAACGATCTTTTCTACC
This sequence comes from uncultured Thermotogae bacterium, assembly GCA_964582575.1. Lineage (GTDB taxonomy): Bacteria > Bipolaricaulota > Bipolaricaulia > UBA7950 > UBA7950 > UBA7950. Next base: position 6,086 of record CAZORT010000036.1, on the reverse strand, counting down.
ATTGCCGATGTTTCGTCGAGCTGGCTACGCCCAGCATCAGCAATTCTGATCGGTTGTTGTAGGAGAACAACTTTTTCCGCTTGCTCCAATGTCAAATTATTTCCGTTCAGTTCAATCATCAGTCTAGTGCCTTCCTTTAGCTATAATAAGTGCAGTATAGTTTATATTAACTGAGTTGTAAAGTTTTTCCTACCTTATTATACTTTCTTGCTATGAGCACCATAATAACTAATATCGGCCAACTGGTCACTCCAATTGGCAGAGGCCCGCGCAGCGGTAAAAGGATGAACGAACTCTCCTTGCACGAGGACGTTCAACTATCGATTAAAGATGGGAAGATAGCTGCGGTAGAGGTAAAGAGAAGAGAGATCGATCCTTATGATTTGATTATTGATGCCGAAGGTGGCGTAGTTATTCCTGGTTTAGTTGATTCTCATACACACACTGTCTTCGCCGGCACACGCGAAGAGGAATTTCTGTCTCGTTGCCAAGGGAAGGAGTACAATGGTGGAGGGATTCTTTCTACTGCCAGCAGCGTTGCTCAGAGCAGCGAGGAAGAGCTGGTAGAGAGCGCTGTTCATCGACTAAAGGCGATGCTCTCCCAAGGGACAACGACAGTCGAGATAAAGAGTGGTTATGGTCTTGATCTGGAGAACGAGATAAAGTTGCTCAACGTGGTCAAGCGATTAAGCAAGGAAAGCAAACTCCATCTTGTTGCGACATTCCTCGGAGCACATTCGTTTCCAAGCGGTATACGCCGCGCTGACTATATCTCGTCGATCATCACCAAAATGATTCCCTATGTGAGCCGACACCAGTTGGCCAAGTTCTGTGATGTCTTCTGTGACAGAGAGTTTTACACTATTGATGAAGCTTGCACTATCTTGCGGGCAGCACGCGGCGCTGGTCTATTACTTAAGCTCCATGCTGATGAACTTGCCTCTACTGGCGGTGCTGAACTTGCAGCACAACTTAAGGCAACTTCTGCTGACCATTTACTACACATCTCCGACCGCGGAATCACAGCGATGAAAAGAGCTGGTGTAATCGCTGTTCTCCTTCCAGGAACCGCCTTCTCATTAAATAAACAATATGCACCGGCAAGAAAGATGATCGACGCCGGCTTGTCCATTGCAGTGGCCAGCGACTTTAACCCTGGCACCTGCCTGATAAATTCGCAACTAATCATTATCGGTCTATCAGTGCTAAAGATGGGACTGACAATAGAAGAAGCACTCACTGCTGCTACGATCAATGCTGCTGCTTCATTGGAGATGGCAGATAAAATCGGCTCACTGGAAGAGGGAAAATCAGCCGATTTGGTAATCCTTGACCTGGATAACTACCGCCAGATCCCGTATTTTTTCGGTCATAATCCAGTGATGAAGGTGCTAATTAATGGGGAATTAGTCTGGGATAGGAATAGATGTTGATGATTAAAGAACAAGATGGAATATTGACGATCGATGCCTATGCCAAAATCAACTTTGGACTACGCGTTATCAAGCGCTATGCCAATGGCTATCATGAGATTGAATCACTTGCACAGACGATTGATCTTGCTGATACAATTGAACTTCGCGTTACTCAATCACCAAATAATTGCTCAGATGATCCGCTAATTGAAGTCAAGAATGAGTTTGTCGCGCCACAACAGGATGATTTGGCTTACAAGGCTGCGCAGGCAATTTTGGCAGTTAAGAAGAGTAATGCCACAGTAAAGATCAGCATCAATAAACAGATACCAATTGGCGCTGGACTGGGAGGAGGAAGTAGTGATGGAGCAGCAGTATTACTGGGTATCGATAGATTGATCAGGCCAAGATTGACATCAGATGAACTATTAGTTATTGCTGCCAAGCTCGGTTCTGATCTGCCACTCTTCCTCTTGGGGGGATTAGTGTTGATCCGCGGCCAAGGTGAGAGGGTGACTCGTCTACCCTCTCTATTTAGTCGGAGAATACTCCTTGTTGTGCCGCCATTTAGCTGTGACACTGCGCGTGTCTATCAACGATACGATGAACAGATAGCTGGAAAGACTTTATTTTCCAACCCTTCTTCTTGTGCAGTCTCTGGCAAAGAGAACCATAATGATCTGGAAAGAGCAGCGCTCGATCTCTACCCACAGCTAATTCCCTATCGAGAAGCGGTTGGTAAGCTCGGCGGTGATCTGTATGGAATGAGTGGGAGTGGATCTGCTTTTTACATTGTCTTCTCTTCTTACCAGCAGGCGAAGCGAGCGATTGAGCAGGTTAAGGATGTTCTTCCGCGTGCAAAGACCTTTCTTTGTCGGCCAGTGGAGAGAGGGATGAAGTTTAGGTAAGGTACGTAATGAAAATAGCAATCGACGGCACAGCTTCTTCAGGGAAGACGAGCCTCGGTCGACAGTTGGCAGCGCATTATAATTGTCTCTTTATTGACACAGGTTCGATGTATCGCGCTCTTGCGCTGGGAGTTGACCGCGGCCTTCCATTAGATAAGATTGAAATTATGTTAGACGAGGCAGGCAATATCTTTCTCAACGGAGAAGAGGTGACTGCCGCTCTGCGGAGCCGGCACATTGATCAGCTCTCTTCAGAGATGGCAATGGACTCCAAGGTGCGGCAAAGACTGGTCCAGATACAGCAGCAACTGGCAAAAGATCGAGATGTTGTTATGGAAGGACGTGATATCGGAACTGTCGTTCTTCCGGATGCAGAGATCAAAATATTCCTGACAGCGACTCCACGAGAACGAGCAGAGCGACGTGCACGAGAATACGGTTATTCAGATATTGATGCTATCGCTAATGAGATCGCTCTTCGAGATGAACGTGACATCAATCGATTAATCTCCCCCTTGAAACCCGCTAAAGATGCTATTACAATCATTACAGATCAAAAGAGTCTCCAAGAGGTTGCTCTTGAAGCGATAGATTTAATCGAAAAAAAGCTAGAGCATTTACGATAGATGCAATATGTGAAAGAACTATGTAAAGCTGTTATTTACTTTGTCAATACCTACATTCTATGGATAGTAGCAAAGGTTCTATTTAATGTACGTATTCAAGGGAAAGAGAAGGCAGAGAAGGGAAAGGAATATATCATTGTCGCTCGACACCGTAGTTATTGGGATATTCCGTTATTAGCAATTGCTTTGGGAGGGTGGCGAAAGATTCATTTTATCTCGCAGATAAAAATGCTGAAGAACCCATTTTTTTATCTATTTATCAAGGGTTATAGCACGATAATTAATCGTGACAACTTCAAGCGCGAGGATTTTAGAAAAATAGTAGAAGCATTAAAAAAGAATAAGTTGATCGGAATTTTCCCTGAAGGGACGACCCGTATCAAAAGAGAGGCAAAAACAGGTATTATCTACTTTGCTGAGATATCAGGGAAAGAAGTTCTGCCGATCAATATTCAGGCACAGGGGTCTTATCCACCGCGCTATCCGTTTTGCTTCCCCCGTATTTCTCTTTCCATCGGTACGCCATTCACTATCGATGAATTGAAGCGCGAAGAAGCACTATCGCTGCGACAAGAGCAAATTACAACGCAAAAGAGACGCTATTATCAACGATTAACCGAATTGGTAATGGAACGAATCGATAGTGCATAATGTACAGAGCTGAAAAGTGCAGAGAGAGGAATGGGTAAGATGCAGAAAGAAAGAAAAATGATCGAATGGGTGTTATACTGTATACTACATAATCTGATTCTGTTGAGCGAATAAAATGACATATGAGGAGGTTAATAGATAGAAGATAGCGGAGCACCCGACTCCAAGCCATAAACGGGCAATGGACAAGATAATAAATAATAGGTGATTGTTAATGGAAAGTCAGATCAAGATGAAAGACGCTTTCATAGAAAGCGATGTTAAAACTTATAGTCGCGGAGATACGATCGTTGGAACTATTGTTCAGATCAATGAAGAGGATATCCTCGTTGATATCGGTTATAAATCCGAAGGAATTTTACCGAAACGCGAGTTATCACCGTTCCGCAAAGATGGAAAAGTTGAGGAAGGCGAAGAGATTGATGTTCTCGTCACTTATATCGACGAAGAGAAAGGAGCTGTCTACGCTTCAGAAAGGCAAGCTACGTATGAAAAACGAGTCGCTGCTTTGGACCTTGCGCAGCGTGAAGGCAGAGCAGTGGAAGGCGAGATAGTTGATGAAGTTAAAGGATCAGGCTATCACGTCAATATTGATGGTGTCCGTGCATTCTTGCCCGGTTCACATCTCGGAACGACCGGGCCAAGAGAGATCAAGGAACTCAAAGGACAGAAGATGATATTTAAAGTCCTTGAACTATCACGTCACGGCAGAAATCTTGTCGTTTCTCACACAGCTTATTTAAAAGATTTAGAAGAAGAACGGGTAAACGAACTCTTGGCCTCGCTAGAAAAAGACGCAATATTCGATGGCAAGATCAAAAGCGTTGTTAATTTCGGTCTGTTTGTAGATATCGGTGGGTTTGAGGGACTTGTCCATCGCTCTGAGATCTCTTGGAAGGATCTTCCTGTGCCGCCGAAGACGTATAAAGCTGGTGATGCTGTTCGAGTCAAGGTGATTGATTTTGATAAGGAGAAGAAGAAAGTTTCGCTCAGCATCAAACAGTTACGTGCTGACCCATGGCAAGAGGCTGCTGTTCGTTATCCAGTTGGGGCACAGGTAGCAGGCACAGTGGTCAGTATAACAGACTTCGGTGTGTTCATTCGGTTAGAAGAGGATATCGAAGGGCTGGTCCATCTCTCTGAACTCTCATGGAGTTTTCCTTCAAAACCTAATGAGATTGTATCAGTAGGAGATGAAGTCAATGTGGTAGTATTAAGCTGCAATACAAAAGAACGTAAGATGAGTCTTTCGATGCGGCAAGCACAGCGAGATCCTTGGGACGACGTTCAAAAGAAGTATAAAAAAGATACTTGCGTAAGTGGCGAAGTTTCCAAGATCACTCCTTTTGGAGCGTTCATTAAATTGGAGGAAGGAATCGAAGGATTGATCCATATCTCAGAACTCTCGTGGGGGCATATAGCACGTCCAAGTGATCTGCTTAAAGAGGGTGAAATCGTCGAAACTAAGATATTGGGCAGCAATGCGAAAGAACGTCGCATAAGCCTTTCTTTACGCGCATTGAAGACTGATCCTTGGTATGAGTTCCTCGCGCAATATAGTATTGATGATCTAGTTGAAGGGACAGTCACCGAGATCAAAGATTTTGGTGCCTTTGTGAAGATCACAGAGCATGTTAATGCTTTGATTCACGTTTCAGAGATCACCAACAGAAGAATTGCGACTCCACATGATTACTTGGCCGTTGGAGAAAAGATTGAAGCACGTATCATTGGGATTAACGAAGAGAAGAAGCAGGTTCGGTTGAGTATGCGAGATTTATCTATCTCCGCAGATAAGACCGAAGAACAACCGGAGCGGTGGACGGAACGGAGTAACCTAAAGCATGAAGGGCATAAGTCTCTTACGATGAGAGATCTGTTGGGGATGATAGATGAGGAAGAATAATTTGTTCTTACTTTTCAGAGAGATGATCAATTAAGCAAGTAATCTAATTTGCCTATACATAAAGATAGATAAAATTTTTGTGTTTTGCATAGAAGCAAAATAAGAGACCATAATACTTACCGGAGGTAGCGAAAAATGAATAAAAGTGAGCTCATCAATCAACTAGCAGATAGGTCACAATTAACGAAAAAAGAGGCGCATCGAGCACTCAAGTTAGTCTTAACATTAATCGAGGAGAGTTTAGTCCGCGGTGAAGAGGTAAAGATAGTCGGGTTCGGTAAGTTTGCTGTAAGAGGACGAAAAGCCAGCAATCGCATGAATCCTCAGACTAAACGACCGATCAAAGTTCCGGAAAAAGTCGTCCCTGTTTTTCGGCCTGGCAAAGGTCTCAAGCGGAAAATCGAAAAAACTCTGAAGATAACAGCAAAAGGGGTTCAGCCAAAGTAAGAATAATCACAGATCATTGCATGAAACTATAAGTAACTCTGTTGATAGATTTGTGAGGGAATACTGAAAGTAACACTATTTTCAGCATCTCGTATGTTGCGGAGTTGATCAGCGGTCGGTCTTTACAAATAAG
>CAZORT010000035.1:2156-8609 GCA_964582575.1 uncultured Thermotogae bacterium | reverse complement strand
GTTAGGCAGTTGGGAAGTTGTCTCATCCTCTCATCTTCTCGTCCTCACAGCCTCTCAACTCTTTCTTTCAGGCCGCGGCCTTCGCTCGATGTAACCTCGATCACCCCTTTTCCAGACATCTATCTTCTTATTTTATAAGTTAGTTCTTTTTGTGCGAATAAGAGAGTATGTATCATCTCCGATAATGAGCAAAAAAAATCTCTATGGCATAGATAATAGAAGAGCAATAGCTATTCTGTTGGGAATAGTTATTGCGTTATTATTCAGTTGGGGATGTACCGCCGAGGGAGGCGGAATTGTTGTTGAAGTCCTCTCTCCCCCCAAGGATGCCGTGCCCGGTGAATTTGTTACGCATGTATTTAGCGTGACCAATCTGGGAGCGGAGAGAGAATCGATCCTTATCACTACCGAAGTTCCTGATGGTTGGCGGGTATTGGGAGTGCCGCCGATAATGAAAATCGGTGCGGGAGAGGAAGATATCATCTTCCTTACGGTGATTGTGCCTCCGGTGGCGGTTGCTGGTGTATATACGATTACTCTCACCGCGAAATTAGAACGTGATCCGGCAGTGCGGGATAGCGCCGCAGCGATAGTAACGGTGCTCCCTGTTGTTGGAGTGCAGATCATTCCTCCTGTAGGAGCGTATGTCAATCTCGGAGAGATAGTCCGTTATAAATTTATCGTCGTCAATACAGGAAACGCGCCGGATACTTTTCAGATCGCGGCAAGATCAGGACATCATTGGGATGTAACTCTTCCTGTCACTCTTATCAGTCTTGCGCCGGGGGAGATAGGGGCGATTGAAGTGGCGCTCACTGTTCCGCTCGATGCTCTCCCAGCGCGCGATCCTCTGTTCTTTAGCGCTCATTCGGTGATTAATCTGATGGTCTTTGCCGAAGCATTTCTTTTTACGACCATCCTTCCTCCTCCGCCCCACTTGGTAGGCGATACACTCTTTGAAGTTATGCTGGCGACACTGCGCCTCTCATCAGGACAAGATATTATAACTGGCGCGATTAGCAGCGACCTCTATTTCTCGCTGCGGGGAACTGTTAACGAAGGTCTGTTTACTTTTGCTGTAGGAGGAGCTCCGATCTTTGGTCCTGACCCATTTCGACTTACAGCGATAACTGCTCGCTACCAATACAGGAGCATTGATTTTGCTGTGGGAGACGTATCGCAAATATTTACAAGGTTACTTAGCCTTTCTGGTCGCGGCGGACGGTTACAGGTAGATAAAGATAGGTTTCGTCTGCGCTTTCTCGCTGCTGAAGCAGCAGATGAGTTGCGCGGTGGCGGAGTGATAAATATCGGCCCGCCAATCCTTAACTTTGGTCTCGCCTATATAGCACAGACTGCTGATGAACAACAGAGAACAAGTTGGAGTATCACAGGCAACTTACGTCCTTTACCGGAATGGGATATCTCTGTTGAAGGGGCGCTGGGAAAGATGGATGAATTACCCAGTCGGGCGTTATGGTTCAACACCACAATTGATACCGGCTATTATGACCTTAGTGTTGACCTATTCTCTGTGAGCAGTCATTTCCCCGGGGCGATGCGTGACAACGAAGGGGTCAGGGTTACGCAACGGTTACGTTTCGGAGATTTTGCTCTTCATTCTCTGTTTAGCCATATACGTGATAACGTTGATCGTAATCTGCTCGCTGCTACCTCACGCTCTGATCAAGTGAGATTAAACGTCTCGTTTATTCCTTGGGAAGATTTCCCCAGGATCATTGCGGCAATAGAATTTGACCGAGATATAACCACAGACCCCTTACCGGCTGATGAACACAGACGCCTCTTCTTCCTCACGCTCGTCAGCGCTGCTGGCCCTCTGCCATATTCACTAAGTATGCGGATATATGATGACCGCGATCTGATTGCTGGAACTCACTTCCGTTCCCTCAGTTTCATCCAGGGAATCGGATTTTCGATCGACGAACACGACTTTTTTCTTTCTCTGTCGCAAAGACGGACATTCGATATTCTGACCGACGAGATTATCACTACTGAGGTCGATGTACGTCTTCGGTTTCGCCCTCGTGGCGCGTTGCACTCAGCAGCGTTCTCTCTCTCTATCGACGAAGATAGATTTGTGCTTGCAAGTAGCGCTATAATCAGGCTGACTCACAGGCAGAGCGTCATATTCAGTGCTCGCTTCGCATGGTATAAGGATAATCAAGATGTTTCCTTCTCAATGGCTGTAACGGCAAACCTCTCTTTTGATCTGCCAATTCCGTTCCTCTTAACGAGAGGACGGATTGAGGGGCGGGTATTTATCGATCGTAATGGTAACCTCATCTTCGATGAAGGAGATGAAGGAGCGGCAGGAGTGGTAGTGATGAGTGAGGGCAGCGAGGTCTCAACCGGAGAGACAGGTTTCTTCCGCTTCCTGCCCTTTCAACCGGGGATTCATCTGGTCGGAGTGCGCCTCTTACCGCATGGAGCAACACCGGCAATTGAATTACCAGTACAGGTTGCTCTTCAGGCGGGAGAGCGTGCGTGGGTCGATATACCGCTGCGCCCGATCTTATCTGTCGGCGGGTATCTCTTTAATGATATTGATCGGGATGGAATACACGATCCAGGAGAAGGAGGATTCCCTACTGTACGAGTATTACTTGCTGATACAGATGGAGAATTGATCGCTGTCGTCCATACTACTCTATTGGGGCGGTTTGATTTTTGGGATCTTTTGCCGGGGAAATATATCGTATCCATTGATCCTGCTACCCTTCCAGTGCGATTCGTCTTTACCACGCCGGAGACGGTTAAAGTGGAAGTGACAGTTGATATTCCAATAACTGAAGTAGTCTTCGGCGGCTATATCGCCCCACCAGTGATCATCATTCCGCTCATTCCTCCGACTGCTGATTTTGTCTTTACACCACAGGAGCCGCGGGTCGGTGAAGTGGTTCGATTTGATGGAGGGTACTCGTTTGACTTTGACGGATGGATCGTCTACTTTAAGTGGGATTTTGATGACGACGGAGTGATCGACATCGTCAGTGAAATCGTTGAACATACGTTTACTGTTGCGGGAGAGTTTCCTGTCACATTGATCGTCATTGATAATGACGGCCTTACTGATTCGATCACCTTTGTTATCGTTGTTCAATAGAGCATTAGCACGTTGCTCAAATGAAGTTCCACCTTGACATTTGCCAAGAAATATGCTATAGTTATTAACTTGTCGAAGTAACCTGACACCTGATCTATGATCAGATGAGGTGCGAAAAGGGGGTTGACTGATCTCTGGACTTCCTTGCTTTTCCGTGGTATTATCATACCAAATAATGGTGCCACTTGTTCGTGGTATATAACAAAGACAGGTCTGCACGCAGACAGGCCTGCCCAGTAAAGTCCTGCTTTATTTGGGTGGGGGTAAAACTGTCTGTTCCTAAACCTCCTTGACTAACAGGACGGAATTTGGTAATATCCATCAATTAGCGTTGCGGGAGTAGCTCAGTGGTAGAGCGCTGCCTTGCCAAGGCAGATGTCGCGGGTTCAAATCCCGTTTCCCGCTCAGAGCGGTTAGTATATCTGATCGCCGGGGTGGCGGAATGGCAGACGCAAGGGACTTAAAATCCTTTGAGGGTATCCTCGTGCGGGTTCAAGTCCCGCTCCCGGCAAAGAGAAAAATATCGCGGGGTGGAGCAACCTGGAAGCTCGTCGGGCTCATAACCCGGAGGTCGTCGGTTCGAATCCGACCCCCGCAACCAATTTAGTCGGCGACGTAGCTCAACCGGTTTAGAGCGCTCGGCTCATATCCGAGAGGTTCAGGGTTCGAGTCCCTGCGTCGCTATAATGCTATAATATTGGGGGTGTAGCTCTAACCGGGAGAGCGCTGCGTTCGCATCGCAGAGGCTGGCGGTTCGAATCCGCTCACCTCCATTGTGCAAAGAAAATATCGCGGGGTGGAGCAACCTGGAAGCTCGTCGGGCTCATAACCCGGAGGTTGTCGGTTCGAATCCGACCCCCGCAACCATTATCAAGCCGAAGAGATAGTTTTTGTTCCTCGTCTCGTAATGGCCGATTATTGCGATCCTGTGAATCTTGTTCTATTAGCAGCTAAATACCCACCACAATACTAATCCAACCAGACCAGAGAGAAGGCTGATGATAACGAGAATAATTACTGCGTAAATCGGTCCGCAGTAGCGGCATAGTCGATGGTGTATATGGTCTTGATCTCTGCTAAATATTGGACGTCGTTGGCGCTGACGCCGTACAACGGCGAAGATTGTATCAGCAAGGGGCAGTCCGGCAATCAACATCGCTGGCAGCAGATGCCAGGACTCATTTTCCCTTGCTCCCAATGTTGTTAAGGTAAGAATAGCCAGTAAATACCCGAGTAATTCACTGCCGCTGTCTCCTAACAGAAGTTTGGCTGGATAATGGTTCCAACGATAGAAAGAGATGATCGCGCCTAATCCGGCTGCTAATAAAATAATCGTTTCCTCATTCCCTCCTCTTAGCGCTGGGATAATCATTATAGCCAATGAGGGGATCAGAGCTAAGGAGAGCAACCCATCAAGCCCGTCAATGAGATTGGCGGCATTGACCAGTCCAACGATCCATAATAACGTAAAAAGATATCCACTAATTCCTATGGGTATTTCCACTCCCAACATTACTGAGCATATAACGACTCCACCGGAAACCGGAGGAATAGCAGCCAAGAATTGGCCAAACAGTTTTTGTTTTGGTGAGAGAGAAACGATATCGTCGATCAGTCCAACGATGAAGATCAGTGATAGACCGATCAGAATCAATACCAGTCGTTGGTTCATCATACCAGTAGTGATCAATCCACTGATAACTCCGATGAAAACTGCTGGCCCGCCGATTTTGCGTCCATCTTTGCGATCGATGAACTTAATTTGCCAGCGGGATAAAGACCAGCTGCTAATACCGCACATTAAAACTGCTGTTAGAAAGGGTAGAATCATAAATTGCATTAGGTCTTAGTGAGCAAGCGTGGACGGTTATTGCCTGCCTCTCCATTTATTATTTTAATTATTATACCCAATCTTAACGATTGATTTGGCGAGTAAAATGGGTGGATAAGCTACTGTGCGGTAAGATCTGAATAGTAATTGCGTTCACTGTTATCTTGTCATTCTCACCCCTTCGCTTCAGCCACTCACGGCGGGCTCAGGGAGAAATTTTTGTAACTCATACATACACTTAAGATTTCTCGCTTCTCTCGAAATGACATTTCTGGATTGACGTAACACTACAAGTAGAGAGTAAAAGGATGTAAGAAAGCAAGTTTGTTTCGTGCACTGTTATAAGAATGCTCCACCGTGGACATTTATGATCGCGCCGGTGATGTACTCTGCTTGGTCAGAGACGAGAAAACTAATGGTAGCTGCGATATCAGAGGCTCTCCCTCTCCGGCCAAGCGGGATTTCAATAGAATCATAAGGAGTAGTAATCACCCCCGGGTTGACAGCGTTTACTCTGATATTATACGATGCCTCTATTTTGGCAAGTGATTTGGTGAGGATTAATACCCCTGCTTTGGCAATGGTGTAGGGAATCGTATTGGGAACAGCGCGCATTACTTCTGCATTGGCCATCCCAATATTAATGATATGCCCGCTGCGTTGTTGGCGCATAATCGGTAAGACTCGCTGTGTGCAGAGAAAGGTACTCGTCAAATTGCTATCGATGATTTGTTGCCACTCAACTAATGATGTTTCGTCAAACCTCTTCAGTAGAAAAGCGCCCACATTATTCACTAAGATATCAATCCGTCCTAATTCAGCAATAGCAGTTGAAATCAATTTCTCTGCTCCGGCAGAAGAAGCGACATCAGCTTGGATCACAAGCGAAAGTGGCGTTATTTGTTTGATCTCTGCAATCGCCTCTTCTGCGGTGCGGTAATCCTGTCGATAATTGAGGACAATCGTAAATCCATCAGCGGCTAAATAACGAGCGATTGCTTGCCCGATTCCTGTGGTGCTGCCGGTTATAACTGCTACCTTTGTCATTGCATCCGCTGGTCAAGGAGAGTCGGCTGAAAGAATTGAATTACCTCGCTTAACTTCTCTTTAACTATCATCAGGCGGACGTTAAGAGCATTATGATCAATAGGAACAAGTTGCACAAGAAGAGTATCCTTTGAGATCTCGTCAATGTAGTTATCTATCTCATCGATAACAGCGAGCAGGCAGCGGCAGCCCGCTTCGTTGTCGGCTCTCTCAAATAGTTCTACACTCGCTTGTGATTTTTCCACAGCGTATCTGATCAATGTTAATAAACGTAAAAACCCCAGTTCCGAATCAGATTGCGTTGGTATTTGTATGATAGTATCTTCTCCTTAGAAGAAAGTTTTTGTCCGATGAGTAAAATTTTCTTCTTTATCTTACTTCTTCTGTAACTACTCAGCCACCAAGGTGGTTAGTAATTAGTGGCTGGTAATTCGCGCGAACAATGGTC
>CAZORT010000035.1:0-2056 GCA_964582575.1 uncultured Thermotogae bacterium | reverse complement strand
GTCATTAGTCATTGGTACTTGACCAGATAATCGATCACTAATCACTTAGTCTCTTTGTCACTTTGTGGTTATCTATAATAATAATTATACCTATACTTTGCCAAACTCAGTCCTTATCTGTGGAGCCTGAGGTAAGACGTTCTTTGATTTTGTCGAGCAATTGCGTCTTTAATCGTGATATCTGTCGTTGCGATATATTCAACTCTTTGCTTAATGATTGCTGGCTCTTTTTTTTGTAGAACAGACCTGTAACAATATCGCGTTGAATTTGGGTGAGGCTTTCTATCGCTGCAATGATTTCCATCCGGTGTTCAATCGGAAAATTCGGATTCTGGCGTGAACGAATCTTACTGACATTAAGGAGAAGGGGACGCGGATCGTGCTGTCGCCGTTCTCGGTCGATGGAGATATAGGTCATTGTGTCGCGGGCCTTCAATACTTCGGCTATTCCCTCGGTCGTTAAATTAAGAGACTGCGCCAATTCAACTATTGTTGGCGGACGTCCCTTTTTCTGGAAGAATTGTTCTTCCTCCTTTTTCATTTTGTTGTTTAGTGTCTGTATCCATTGCGGAATACGAATAGTTGAATATTTATCACGAATATAATGGCGAATCTCTCCCTTGATGAGATAAGTGGCATAGGTAGTAAATTTTGTTTTGCGTGTAGGATCGAAATTGGCTACCGCGCTGAGCAGACCGATATATCCTGTTTGGATTAAGTCATCCAATGGTTCACCTGCGCTGCGAAATTCAGTCGCAATTGATTTTACCAATCCAATATTGCGGGAAACGATCTCTTCGCGTAATGTGGATATCGTTGTTGCATCAGTCGTCTGTTTTAAATCGTTAAGCAATTCTTCTGTTGTCCGTTCCATCAAAACCCCAGTTACAAAAACTCGTATTGACTGTTATTTATTGTACCAGCAGAAAGAAGATCAACAACGCGATCAGCCCTCCGACGACTAATATTTCTCTCCACAATGAAAGTCGTTCTTGATGTAATCTTTCCAATGGTGAGCGGCAGCCGGCTGCGATGCACTCTCTTACAGCTCGACTGAGTGCCAATTCCATCACTCGACCTGCTCCGATGATTACCCGATCTCCGATAAAGATCACTGGTAGTTGCACCGGTATGATGCCGAATGCTGCTGCAAGGTTCTCCAGCAGTAATAAGTTCTCTCTTACCGCGATATCATGGTGAGCAACAAGAATATCAGGATAAGGAGCGAGAATATCGGACAATACACTCTTCATCCGTTCGCAGTCCGGACATTCTATCGCGTAAAAGAAGATGATCATAGGTTGATTTTCTGGTATCGCTCCATATCCACCTATTGTTGTCGCCAACAGAATGCTCAGCAGTATCAGTTTAAATGATTTCATTATTACAGGAAGCCAAAATTCATTACCACCAACATCCCTACTCCGAGAGTTAACATTACTGCTCCTGAGGCCAGCGAGAACTGGCTTTGCCAATTTGTTCGCCAGCGCTCAGCACGTGCTGTTGTTGTATATCCTAATGAAACCGCGATGGTGATAATGACCAGCGGCAGAACAAAGATCAAATTATATAACGCCAGTAGAGAAATTGCATGATTACGGGTTGCCATCTCTGCAAGGAGGCCGAGGATGACGATATACGGGCCGGAGGAACATGGCAGGAGGAATAAACTAACAAGGAAACCAGAAACAAAAGCGCCCGGTACCGATACGATCTTAGTGGTGATCTGGTTGAGTGTTGACTGCCATGGAAGCGGAACTCTGATTACAGGCCATCTTCCTGCCCAAAGATAGTCTTTTATATTCCAAGATCCGATCAGAATCGCCAGACCGGCAGAGAGAAAGAAGATAATCCGCTGTATAGCAGCGGCATAAATTGCGCTATATAATCCGATTCCTATCAGAAAATAGGAGATAAAGATTGAAGTAGTGAATGCAATGCCGATGTGCGTCAATTCTTTTTTCTTACCGGCGATGGTCAGCGTTCCCAATAAGAGGAGCAGGACGGTAAATGCGCATGGATTAATCGAATCAACAGCAGCTGCAGCTATCACAAC
>CAZORT010000034.1:0-8651 GCA_964582575.1 uncultured Thermotogae bacterium | reverse complement strand
AAAAGTTATCCTCCAGCTATCGGACTACTTATTTACGGTTAACGATCAATGAATAAACAGAGAAAAAAAAGTGAAATTACAGTGATAGCACTCCTCTCCGGTGGCTTGGACAGCACTATAGCTGCTGCGCTTATTAAGAGACTTGGATTCAATGTTTACGGAGTACATTTTAATATCGGTTTTTATACTAAAGATCGAACAGAGGTCGTACAACGAGCAGGAGAGTACGCTAATATACCGGTACGATTTATCGATGTAGCGACAGAATATCTTCCTGTAATAAAGTATCCAAAATATGGATATGGTTCTGCGATCAACCCTTGTCTTGATTGTCGAATCTTTTCGCTGCGCAATGCAAGGAAGTTGATGGAGGAGATGGAGGCGGAATTTGTTATCACCGGTGAAGTATTGCACCAACGGCCAATGTCGCAACACTATCGTGGACTTAAACTCATCGCAGACCAGAGTGGATTAGGCGAACGTCTGCTACGTCCATTGTCGGCCAATCTCCTTCCCCCGACTTTACCGGTCAAAGAAGGATGGATCGATTGTGAGGATCTTTACGATATCCAGGGCCGCAGCAGGAGTCGTCAGATGGAAATAGCTGCTGCTTACGGTATCGTAGAGTTCCCTCAACCTAGTGGCGGATGTTGTGCATTGCTGGAGAAGAGTTATGCACAGCGTGTGCGCGATGCTTTTGCGCATAATGAAATTGCGGGAATGAAAGTAGAAGATTTCGCCCTTCTCCGCTGGGGACGGCATTTCCGACTCTCTCCCCATGTTAAAGTGATCATTGGGCGACATCAGGGAGAGAATAAGATACTGCGATCGCAATTTGGAGCAGAGAGGATCATCATTGACCCACTTACAGTAATGGGACCAATAACATTGGTTGAAGGCAAACCAGATGAAGCAGAACTCCAGATGGCTGCTAAATTGTCAGCACGATATTGCGATGGTGACGGTTCACCTCTCAAGATGACCATTCTCAGAGATCAAATAACGACAATGATTGAAGTTCAACCATTCACGCCGGATGATCCCTGCATTGAAAATTGGCGAATCTGACTTGACATTTGCAATATTGCTTAGAACTTTTAGGCTGTAGGCCATCGATCGCACCTTCTTTGCGCTGACGCCGCCACCGTGTCGTCAACTAAAGACGAATAGAATCCTTCTTAATGCAGCAAAGCTCCTATGCTGCCAGGTTCGGTGCAAGCATTGACCACAAGCAGGCGAAACAATTTTGAAGCTCAGAGGTTCAAGGTGCAAGATTTTGCGATGGAATATCTGATGTAGTCGTGCTCATCCCTGAATCCGACCTTAAGGTCAGAGGCGGTCCCAGGCGCCGGATGGATTTTCCGTTTCTCCGAACGGTGAGCCTCTGTATGCTTATCGCTAAGCTTTGGGTTAGAATAGAAAGATAGAATAAGAATCAGATTTGGACAATACTGCTCTACCTTAAGAAATAGTACTTTGAGATGACCACAAAGATAAAGACTAAGAGTAGAGATTTTGGACGTAGATAAACGCAGATTGTTGAGATTTTAAAATAAACAGATGTTAACAGATTTGATTTATCGCCAGAGCTGCAAGGTCGTCGCTGTTATTGGCATAGCTAAGAATACCGGCAAGACGACGACTCTCAATGCAATAATCAGAGCAGCAACTGCTAAGCAGCGAAGATTGGGCATAACTTCAGCCGGCCGCGATGGTGAACAGATCGATCTAGTAACTGGATTAGAAAAACCGTTGATTTGGGTTCCAGAGAAGACTCTCTTTGTTACAGCAGAAGAGGCATTAGTCCGTTGCTGTAAGCATCAGGTATTACGTAAACTTCCGCTCAGCACAGCGATGGGCGATCTCATACTATGTAAGACCCTCATCGCAGGGGAAATAGAGGTAGCTGGTGCGGATACACGAAGGAATAATAAAGTAGCTGTTTGTGCGCTACAGGAAGGCGGTGCAGATCTTGTCTTAATTGATGGTTCAACAGGGCGTATCTTCTCTTCTGCTCCCAGTCTAGCGCAAGGGACGATCCTTGCTACTGGAGCTGCCTTTTCCTCTGGTTTAGAGAGAGTTGTGCAACAGACAGCACATCTTATCAGTCTGTTGAGTCTTCCTTCCCCGCAACCAGCGATCAGCGCACGTGCAATTCCGATAATAAAGCGGAAACAACGAGCGATCTTGAGAAAAGATGGGAAAGAAGTGATAATTGATTCTCCGACGCTCCTTATGCGCAGCGATGAAGTTGCGTTGCAGATGCGTAAAAATAAGGGGGAGATACTGATAACGAGTGGAGCAGTAACTGATAGTCTGGTGAAAGCGTTGATAAGCAAAATCAGTTCCCCCAGGATAATCGCCATTGATATGACTCATATTTTCATTACTCCGTCAGTTGCAAGGGCGCTTGCCAGAGCAGGTGGAGTAATAGAGGTTATATACCGAGCGACTCTACTTGCTGTTACAATCAATCCGTGGTCTCCTTGGGGAAGAGGGTTTCCTCCCATAAAATTTTTAGACGAGATAAAGAAGATATCACCGGTACCGGTGTTTAATTTAAAAGAAGGATCAGATGAGTAATTGTAACGAGATGACCGGGAAACTTAACCTTGACCCACAGATAATTGCGCAAGCACGGTCTGCTGCCATGCAGATTGCAATCCGGGTGCAAGTAGAGATAGAGAAATATACTACAACAGCGGTGGAGCGGACAACGGCACGGCTATTCGGCATAGATGGAGTTGATGAAAAGGGAGTACCGCTTGCCAATGTGGTAGTAGAGCATATTCACGAGCACTGTAATCTTGCTCGTGGAGCAGCAAGTTTGATCGGAGCAGCATGTGCTATCTATGGTCTGTCACCGCAACAGGTTGCTGAGCAGATAGCAACGGGGAAACTTACAATAGGCAAAGAAACGCATGCAGCGCTAAGTAGAGGAGAGGATATCGCTGTTGATCTTGCTCAACATGCCGTGACTAAGATAGTAGAGAGACGTGAAGAACGCAGAGAGATGATCGCACGTCTGGGAGAAGGAGAATGGCCTCTCATCTACCTTATCGTTGCCACTGGTAACATTTATGAAGATGTCACACAAGCACAGGCTGCAGCAGAAGCAGGGGCGGATATTATAGCTGTGATTCGCAGTACGGCGCAGAGCTTGCTCGACTACGTCCCTTATGGCGCAACCACGGAAGGATATGGTGGCACTTACGCCACGCAAGAGAACTTTCGTATTATGCGAGCTGCGCTTGATGAAGTAGGAGAGAAGATTGGCAGATATATTCGGTTGGTCAATTATTGCTCTGGTCTGTGTATGCCGGAAATAGCGGCAATGGGCGCAATGGAGCGGCTCGATATGATGCTCAATGATGCGATGTATGGAATCTTGTTTCGTGATATCAATATGCAGCGCACCTTTGTTGATCAGCATTTTTCGCGCATGATCAATGGATTTGCCGGAATTATTATTAATACTGGCGAGGATAATTATCTTACTACTGCTGATGCTTATGAGGCTGCCCATACTGTACTCGCCTCTAATCTGATCAATGAACAGTTGGCTCTAAGCGCTGGTTTGCGCAGTGAACAACTTGGATTGGGACATGCATTTCAGCTGAATCCTGATATGAAAGATGGGCTTCTGTATGAGATCGCTCAGGCGGAGATGACCAGACAGATATTCCCTGATGCGCCGCTCAAATATATGCCACCGACAAAGTATATGTCGGGAAATATCTTCAAAGGATATCTGATGGATCATATGTTCAATCTGGTTGGAGTATTGACCGGGCAGGGCATTCAGCTTCTCGGTGTACCAGTTGAAGCAATTCATACACCATTTATGCATGATCGGTGGTTAGCGATTGACAGCGCCAAATATGCATTCAACCATGCTCGTCATTTGCGCGACGAGATATCTTACCGTTCAGGAGGAAAGATAGACCAGCGAGCACAGAGCGTGCTGAAACAGACAGTCGATCTATTAGAGAAGATAGAGAAAATAGGACTGACCAAGGCGATAGAAGAGGGTATCTTTGCCGATATCAAACGCCGTCGCGATGGTGGACGAGGAAAGATTGGTGTGATAGAGAGGAGCGAGGATTATTTCAATCCGTTCTTCTCGCTGCTTAAAGTCTCCTCGGAAGAGGATTGAAGATGAACCATAATATAAAAATTAACGAACAAGACTTAGAAGAGAGCAAACAGACTGCTCAACCTGCAGTTGGAGACTCACACCTTAAGTCGATAATGGCGTATGGTGACACAATCGATGACGGCTGGATTCAACTCAGTTTTACTCTTCCTGTTGCCAAGGGAGAATTGGCCAAAGAAGCGGCGGCCAAGTTAGCAGGGAAGATGGGACTGGAGGATGTCGGGGTTGTCTTTATGCAAGAGCTTCATCCCAAATTTACTTTTTTTATTCTCTATGGCCGTTGTCACCATACGATCGATCTTTCCACAATCAAGATAGTAGAAACGCAAGTTAAACGGATGGATTACCACCAGATCAATGCTTATATTGAGGAGAAGATCGGCCGTAAGATAATCGTTGTCGGTGCGTGTACCGGTAGTGATGCGCATACTGTAGGTATCGATGCGATATTGAATATGAAAGGGTATGCCGGCGAATATGGATTGGAACGCTATCCTTGGTTTGAAGTCTACAATATGGGAAGTCAAGTCCCTAATGAAGAATTGGTGGCAAAGGCGATTGAGATGAATGCTGATGTAATCTTAGTATCACAGGTTGTCACGCAGAAGAATGTCCATATCGACAATTTAACAGAACTTGCTGATCTGCTGGAGGCAGAAGAGATAAGAGATAAGGTGGTCTTGATTGTCGGCGGCCCGCGTATTTCGCATCAATTGGCAATCGAGCTTGGGTACGATGCCGGGTTTGGCCCAGGAACGCTCCCGCCAGATGTGGGATCATTCGCTGCGACAGAGGTAGCAAAACGAATGACTACTAACGATTTACAGGCTAAAGAATAAATATCACAGCTTTTACGCAGGAGGAGAGATGGCCGATAAATTGAAGTTAACAGAGTCTGATAATCTATATAAAGAAGCATGCCAGCTGATTCCCGGTGGAGTGCTGGGGATTAGGCGACCGTATAATTTTGTTCCCGGTGAATATCCGATCTTCTTTGCATCGGCAAAGGGCGGACGAGTGATCGATGTAGATGGAAACGAATACATTGATATGCTCTGTGCTTATGGCCCGATTATCATCGGCCATCGCGAGGAAGAGATCGATGAGGCAGTGATTGAGCAGATCCGCGATAAAGGATTCTGCTTCTCCCTGACTCAGAGAGTTCAGAATAAACTGGCAATAAAGATGCGCGAATTGATCCCCTGCGCTGAGAAGTCACTCTTTGTTACGACAGGTTCGGATGCTGCTACAGCAGCGATCCGTATTGCCCGCGCCTACACCTCGCGCAGCAAAGTGGCGCGCTGCGGTTACCATGGATGGCATGACTGGTGCGCAGAAGTTAAAGGGGGGATTCCACAGAAGCTTTACGAAGATGTCTATGAGTTCCATTACAATAATTTAAGTTCATTGGAAGCGATAATGAGCCAGCATGGTAGTGAAACAGCAGCGATCATTCTCACACCGATCGGCCATCCATTAGCAAACAAGGTAGAAGAACCGATCGCCGGCTTTTTAGAAGGGATAAAAGAGATTGCCAAGCAGTACGGTGCGGTACTTATCTTCGATGAAATTCGCAGTGGATTTCGCGTCAGTCTTGGTGGAGCGCAAGATGTTTACAAAGTTATTCCTGATTTAGCGGTGTTCGGTAAGGCAATGGGAAATGGCTATCCGATTAGCGCAGTGGTCGGTAAAGCAGAAATTATGGATGTGGCGAAAGACGGCAAAGTCTTTATCAGTTCAACCTTCTTCCCTAATAGCCTCAGCCAAGTTGCGGCGCTTAAAACGATTGAGATAATGGAGCGTGAGAATGTCATTGCCAAGTTACAGGAGAAAGGGAGCAAGTTTTGCGCCGAAGTAGAAGGGATAATAGCTGCCAGCGGCATTCCGTGTGAACTTTCTGGCGCTCCGTTGATGCCGTTTATCACCTTTATTAAAGATCAGGATCAGCGTTATAAAGAGCTGAGAACCAAATTTTACACAGAACTTATCCGCCGGAAGCTCTTTCTCCAACCATATCATCATGGATATATCGCTTATCGGCATACTGATGAAGACCTCAAGCAAGCCGTGGCAGCGATCGCTGACGCGCTACACGCGCTACAAACTTTATGAATCCAATGAACCCAACAAATAAACTGATCATAACCGCAGCCTTAACTGGAGCTGAAACAACGAAGGCGGATAATCCGCATCTGCCGATTACCCCGGAGGAGATCACGCAAGCGGCCTATGATGCATATCAGGCTGGAGCAGCGATCGTTCACATCCATGGACGTGATGAGAAAGGAGAAGCATCACAAGATATCGAAATCTATCGGCAGATCAGTGAGATGATCCGAGAGCGGTCTGACCTTATTATTCAACTATCGATCGGCGGAGGAGTAGGCATGTCGCCGCAAGAACGGAGCGCTCCGCTTGCTCTACGGCCGGAGATGGCAACCCTTACTACCGGAACAGTCAATTTTGGTGATGGTGTTTTTCTTAATCCGCGCAGCATCATTGAACAGTTCGCTGCAAAAATGAAAGAGTTGGGAATAAAGCCAGAAGTAGAGATATTCGATCTTGGGATGATTTCCAATGCCTTGGATCTGGTGAAAAAAGGGCTGCTTAGCGAGCCGATTCACTTTAATTTTGTGCTGGGAGTTCCCGGTGGATGCAGTGCAACGGTGAAGAACCTTCTCCACATGGTAGAAATGATTCCTCCTAATTCAACGTGGCAGGTTGCCGGTATCGGTCGACACGAGTTACCACTCGCTGTTGCAGCGATCATTCTCGGTGGCCATGTGCGGGTCGGATTCGAAGATAATATCTACTACAGTAAAGGAGTGCTGGCAAAGAGTAACGCCCAGTTAGTAGAACGGATAGTGCGAATAGCAGGAGAGATGGGAAGGGATATTGCGACACCAACGCAGGCACGCAGTATCCTTTGCCTGCCGCCAAAAGATAGATATTAAGGATTAAAGATGGACAAAGTAATGACCGCAGCCAGTGCTGTAAAACAAGTAAAACGAGGATCGACCATAATGATCGGTGGATTTCTCGGCGTTGGAGCGCCGCAACGATTACTCGCTGCACTCGCTCAACAGGGAACCAATGAGCTGACGATTATCTGTTGCGCAGCTGATTACCCGCACGATGGTGTTGGTAGATTGATCTCTGCTGGCCTAGTTAGGCGTGCAATCTTGTCGCATAGTGGGACAAACCGGGAAATAGAAGAGCGCGCCGCAGCCGGAGAGATCGAAGTTGAGTTTGTTCCGCAGGGGACACTCGCAGAACAGATAAGAGCTGCTGGATTTGGGCTGGGAGGTATTCTTGTCTCTACTGGCTTGGGAACAGCGATTGAAAAAAGAAAACAAATACTTGAAGTTGATGGTAAGACCTTTCTCCTCGAAAAACCGATTAAAGCCGATATTACACTGATTAAAGCGGCTCGCGGCGATCATGCCGGTAATCTTGTCTATCACGGAGCGGCACGTAACTTCAATCCATTGATGGCCCTTGCCGCTGATTTGGTAATTGCAGAAGTAGAGGAATTAGTCCCGGTAGGCAAAATCGATCCTGACCAAGTGATGACTTCCGCGATCTTCGTCGATATTATTGTCCCGACAGAAGGGAGGAACGATGGATAAGAAGGCCAGACGAGAGTACATTGCCCGCCGTGTGGCACAAGAGCTAAATAACAATGATGTTGTAAACTTGGGAATAGGAATACCAACTATGGTGGCGAACTTTGTCCCACCGGAGATAACAGTTATTTTCCATTCAGAGAACGGATTTGTCGGTATCGGTCCGTCTCCGCAACCAGGAGAAGAAGATCCTGATATTATCAATGCTGGTGGGCAACCTGTTACCATCCTCCCTGGTGGGGCGTTCTTTGACAGCGCTATTGCGTTTGGAATCATTCGCGGTGGCCATCTTGATATTGCAGTGCTCGGCGCACTGGAAGTTGATGCACAAGGCAATTTAGCTAATTGGGCTATCCCTGGCAAAAGTGGTCCGGGAATGGGGGGAGCAATGGACCTTGTCACCGGAGCAAAGCGGGTGATAGTGGCGACAGAACATACGACTAACGACGGCCAGTCAAAGATAGTAGAAAGATGTACCTTACCGCTCACTGGAGAACAGGTCGTTGATCTGATCGTCTCTGACTTAGGAGTGCTTGAAGTCACGCCTGACGGCCTCCTTCTTAAAGAGCTGCGCCCCGGCGTTACGATCGATGAATTAAAGGCTAAAACAGCAGCGCAATTTAGAACCTAATCACTCCTTAATTAATGGGTAGAGACGTGTGAGTTTTATGCGGGCATCTTTTGTCTTAAATTGCCAATCGGTACTTTTTTGCTGTTTGTTTCGTCTCTTTTCCCTTGCTCTGGTTTCGTTGCCCAATGTTTGGATATCCGGAATGCGCCGGTTGAGGTATTGCGTTGTCAGGGCACTCAACTTGATTTCGGCGATATTCAACCAGCTCCCATGCTTTGGTGTATAGTGAATCTCAAGA
>CAZORT010000033.1:0-8705 GCA_964582575.1 uncultured Thermotogae bacterium | reverse complement strand
TCCAGGCGAAAGCAGAGGATGCCCCGCTTTAAGCAACTCAGCGCTAATCTGGATAGCCGTTTCTGGAAGATAACTGACCAACAGAATTCCTTTGAATGGGTGAGAGTTCAATCTGGCTTTATCTTTGACCTCCCTTTCAACAAGACAAGGGTCTGGAATAAGTGGGCTGATAGAGGCTTCGCCCTGTCTAAATCTATCAGGTTGCACCTCAAGAAAGAGAAGCTATTTATCGAGTTCTTCTTTGAGAAGGAAGCACCGGAGCCGAGAGCTGAGGGTAAAATAGAAGGACTTGACCTGGGCTATGTCAATCTTGCGGTTTGCTCTGATGGACAGGCGGCTGGCAAAGAGATAAATAGCTACATCAAAGGCTTTGCCAGACGAGAAAAGCATACTCATAAACAGATTGAGCAAAGGGCATTCTATGAACTGAAAAAGCTGGATTTAGGTCAGATAAAAGTCTTGGTAATAGAGAATCTAAGGAATGTGAAGCATAAAAGACGGGGGATGTTCCCCCGTGCTCATAATAGACGGCTATCTCATTGGCTTTATGCCAGGGTTACAAAATGGCTGGAGCGATGTTGTGAGGAAAATGGGGTTCAGCTTGTAAGGAAGTCGCCCTATAAGACCTCACAGTATTGCCGCTTTTGTAACAACTGGGATAGACGAAATCGCAAGGGTGATGAGTTTTGCTGTGTGCATTGTGGACATACCGATAGAGCTGATCACAATGCCGCTGAGAATTTAAAGCTCTTGGGATTGGCGGGAGCTTATAGTCTCCGCTTGCTACAACCTCAATTAGGATACTTGTCCATAAATTGAGGAACTATCATCGATTGGAATAACTTGAGTAAAGTGAGGGAAAATGGAAAATATCAAACATGAAATAGCAGAACGAACGGAGGTTAAAGCTACTTTAAAAGTGGAGATACCTGTCGCTCTGGTAAACAAGAGACTGACGCAAATCTATCGTCAATACAGTAACAAGGCCTCAATACCTGGTTTCCGCCCCGGGAAGATCCCCGTGCCGGTACTTAACACTCACTTTGGTAGTGAACTGTTCCATGAGGAGACCCGCAACGAGTTGGTCAAGGAACATCTTCCGCACGCGCTGAGTGAACATCTCTTTCGACCGGTAACGACCCCTAATGTTGAGTATCTCCAAACTGAGCCTGACAAACCATTTATCTTTACTGCAAGTTTTGAGATTCTACCTGAGTTTGACTTACCACCATACAAAGGGATTGAGATTGATATGCCGGTGCCTGATAAGATAACCGACAAAGAGACTGATAATGCATTAGAACATATTCGTTTTCGCCATAGCGTCCTTGCCCCGAAAAAAGATAGCGCTGTTGAACTGGAAGACATTGTGCGCGTAACAGATAACAAAGGAATTCGATGGGAAGGAGTCGTTAAACCAGAAGAAAAATATGCTGTACTAATTGGTAATAAAGTCGGTGATAAGGTAAGAATTGCACTTGACCATCCGGACAGAGAAAGTGATGAAATAGAGGTTAAGATCAGCAATGTATGGAAACTTGATTTACCAGAGTTGGATGACGACCTTGCTCGCACTGCCGGATATGACGATCTAATCACGATGCGCAGTGAGATAGAAAAAAAACTGATAACTGTGCAGCAGACGGCACATATGCGTAAACTTAAATTAAGTTTGCTGGATAAGCTCATTACGCAAGTAGATATTCCATTACCTGAGACGTTCGTTCAGCAAGCAGTGGAAAAAGATATAGAGCGACGCAAGAGCGAGATTGCACGCATTGACCCCTCTTATTCCTTGACCCAATATTTAGAAGAGCAAGGGAAGAGTGAAGAAAATCTGCGGGCAGAAATAAGTGCTGCGACAGCACAACAGATAAGATCCGAGTTGATCATCACGAAGATCGCTGCGGCGGAGAAGATTGAGCTGAGCGAGGATGAAATTGAGCAATTGGCCAAGGAAGAAGCAGAAAAAGCAGGAGAAGACTCTTTGCGGTTCCTCGCCAATCTCAAAGCTAACGACCAACTGGATAATTTTCGGCAGATGAAGACGAGAGAGCGTGTTCTTGATCTGTTGCATGAACATGCAGTTGTCAAAAGTTAACAATTGAGTGTTACAAATTAAGTTCGAGCAATAAACTACGACTAAAGACCAAGGAGAACCGTTATGAGTTATGGACAACTTCCGTTCGTCATCGACCAAACAGGTCAGGTTGAACGGACGTATGATATTTATTCACGGTTGCTGGAAGATCGGATCATATTCCTGCGCCATACAATCGACGATGAGACAGCCAATGTTGTCATCGCGCAGATTCTGTTTTTAGCGGCAAAAGATACAGAGACAGATATCAAACTATACATTAACAGCCCTGGCGGGTCGGTGACAGCCGGCTTAGCAATCTATGATACAATGCAATATGTTCGCTGCAACGTTTCAACGATCTGTATTGGTCAAGCAGCGAGCATGGGAGCACTATTACTGGCGGCAGGAACAGCTGGGAAACGATTCGCTCTTCCCAACGCCCGCATCTTGCTCCACCAGATTTTTGGCGGAGTGCAAGGACAAGCAGTCGATATCAAGATACAGACCGATGAGATGTTGCGTTTACGTGATCGTATCAACGATATCCTCGCTCATCATACCGGGCACTCGCATAAAAAAATAGCCAAAGATACTGATCGTGACTATTATATGACCCCCAAAGAGGCGCTGGAATATGGTTTGATTGATCGCGTCTTCGAGTAAGAGGAATTAAAAAGAATTCACCACTGATAAACGCTGATTAACACAGATATAATAATAACAATTTGGGTCAGTATTTCTGGTTCTTCGCGCTTAAGTTAAGGTAGCGCATAGAAAGGCTGCGCGGATCTTTAGGAAGAAGTACTCAAGCTCTCGATAATCAAAGGCGACTTGCTTGATGACCTTGATTTTGTTGTTTATGCCCTCCAGGAACGAGGTGCTGAGCTTATGTCTGTAATGGGCCAGGATCCCTTTCAAATGTGCTTTGAGGCTCTTGGTGACTTTCACCACATCGTCAGTTGTTGGAACGTAGAGAACCGTGGAAAATAAGAGAGGTGAAACTGAACATGTATCCGCGCAGAGACCAGTAGAACCATAATCTTCAGGAAAGATAATGCGTATCTTCTGTTTTAGTATATATTTTTATTCCACTTGACAAACTTATAAGAATAGTATATAATAAATTCACAATAAAGATGATGATCGGCAGGGGTGATTATGGCTTCAATCACGGTGAAGATAGGTGTGCTGCGCGGTTTTAGTTATATTGTGCTCATTAGCGGTTCTATCGTGATGCTTCTGCCATTCCTGTGGATGATCTCAACTTCGCTCAAGACGTTTGCTGAGGCTCTGGCTATGCCACCGACATGGATCCCTGACCAGTTAATGTGGAGCAATTTTCCTGATGGTTGGGCAATGGCGCCGTTTGCTCGCTTCTTTATCAACAGTGTTGTTATCTCGGTCACCACTGCTGGTGGTGGTGTTATCTTATCAGTACTGGCAGCCTATGCTTTTGCCAAGATGAACTTCTTTGGCAAAAATGTAGTATTCATAGTTATGATTGGCACGATGATGATTCCAGGGATGGTCCTGTTAGTGCCGAATTTTTTGACTATGGTCAGGCTCGGCTGGATTGATACCTACCACGCGCTGATCATCCCTTGGCTTGCATCAGTCTTCGTCATTTTTCTACTACGTCAGTTCTTCATGACTATTCCGAATGAGTTATGGGATTCAGCACAGATCGACGGTTGCGGTCGATTTCATTTTTTGTGGCGGTTCATCATCCCATTATCTAAACCAGCACTGTTCACTGCTTTCCTATTACGATTCATTGGCAGTTGGAACGCATTTTTATGGGTGCTGATTATGACGAATCGCGAAGAGATGCGAACTGTGCCCGTTGGTCTGGCCCTATTCGCGCAAGAGGCGGGAACTGAATATCAATTGATGATGGCGATGTCAACACTGGCGATAATTCCTATTATGGTGCTCTTTTTCGCCTGTCAACGACAATTTATCGAAGGCGTGGCAAGGACAGGAATCAAATAGATATTAAAGGTTGGATATTAGCTTAGACTAATATCTACTATAGGAGGTGATTGCAACAATAGGAAGAGAAGAGAGATAACGGATATGTAAAGTGAAATCACAAACAATAAATCACAAGAAACCGGGAGGAAAAATGAAACGACTAATGATAATTGTAATGATGGTGCTACTGGGAATTGCACTAGGAACATCGACCATTACAGCGACACCGGTTGAGCCGGTAGAGATCAATTTCTGGCACATATTTGTCGGTCCCCATGCTGCGGCTTTGGAGCGCATCACAGCGCGGTTTCATGAGGCGAACCCTGATATACGTGTCGTCCTTACCCATCAAGGAGGTTACGGCGATCTGAACATGAAACTGGTGGCAGCGACCGCAGCCGGCACTCCCCCAACAATGTCGTTATTAATCGCCAACTGGGTGCCACCGGCATTCTATGGCGCACTGATGCCGCTCGACGGCTTGATACCAGAAGAAATTTTATCTGACACCTTACCTGTACTGGTGGCGGAGAACAGATTCTGGGGCACGCTCTTGTCAATGCCGTTCAACCGGACAGCGAACGTCCTCTTTTACAATACCGACCTTGTGCCGGAGGCGCCGCGGACATGGGAAGAGCTTCTGACCTTAGCAAAGGAGCTGCGTGTCGACGCGGACGGAGATGGCGTATTCGAGCGCTTCGGTAAGGGGATACGTCCTGGGCCGGAGCAGTTCTCTTTCTTGTTCCTCCAGGCAGGGGGCGAGTGGTTCAACGAGGACGAAACCGAGTTCTTAATCGACAGCCCGGCAGGGCTTGCAGCGATGGAGTTTCTCCATGAGTTACGCCAAGTCGCGCTCTTCCAGACCGGTTTCTTCAGCGGGCCGTTCGGCAGAGGAGAGGTAGCGATGTACTGGGGATCAACTGCAGGGATTCCGTTCGTTGCCCGCGCTGCCGCTCCACATGGAACTAACTGGTCTATTGCCAAACTCCCGGCCGGACCGCTGGGGATAAGTTATTCTATCTTTATGGGAGCGAATATCGGGATCTTCGAGCTGGGGACAACTGAGGAAGAACGGGCGGCAGCTGTCAGATTTCTCCTTCATCTCCTTTCGCCGGAAGAACACATCTATTGGGTAAAACATACTGGGAATCTTCCATTCCGATTCACCACGATCGAATCACCTGAATGGGGTGCATTCATGGAAGAGAACCCGTTTTGGGTCGGTATTACCGAGCAGGTCCTTCTCTCTGCGGTCTATCCGCATCATCTGGAATGGGACAGTCTCCGTCGCCTTATGGTCGAAATGACGGAGGAGGTCTTACTTGGGATAAAGACTCCGGCAGAGGCATTACGTTGGGCTGCCGAAGAAGCTGAGATGTGGTATCTTAGATAAGGAGCTTGAAGTAGGGGGCGTACGATCTGTCTGCTGACAGGCAGATTTGACGCCCCTACCAGCTATAACGATGATCAGAAACAGAAAAAGATATTGGCTGGAGACAGGGAAGGCTTATTTGTATCTGCTTCCTGTGTTCGTTATTCTTGGAGTCTTTACATTCTATCCGATGGTACGTGCAATCCAGATAAGCCTCCATCGATGGCCATTGGTAGAGATTCCAGGGAGACGAGAACGGGAGTTTGTGGGAATAGAAAATTACGCTAATTTACTTAATAATCCGCGCTTTCTTCGGTCATTGCGCAATGTATCGCTTTATGCTCTTTTTTCTGTCCCGCTTTCCATACTCTTAGCTCTTGGGTTAGCTGTCTTATTAAACCAAAAATTGCGCGGCCGCGCTTTTTTCCGCTTAGCATTTTTTCTCCCGTTCGTCACTCCTGCAGTTGCTGATGCACTGATCTGGCGCTGGCTGCTCGATCACCGCTTTGGCCTGATCAATTATTTTCTCAGTCGTTTAGGGGTGGATCCGGTCAGTTGGCTGCTCTCCCCTGCATGGGCTATCCCGCTGCTCGTTCTCCTCAATTCGTGGAGAACCGTCGGTTTCCAGGGACTGATTCTCCTTGCCGGGCTGCAAGGGATTGATTCTCAATACTATGATGCGGCAAAGATCGACGGCGCCAATGCTTGGCAACAATTTCGCCGTATCACCATGCCGTTACTCACGCCACAGATATTCTTCCTCTCTATTATTTCGGCGATCGCTGCGTTTGAGATATTCACCGAAGTCTTTGTTTTGTGGGTGGGAAGGCCAGGCCCGGCAGCAAGCGCTCTTACTCCGGTCTTTTTCATATTTGAAACAGCGTTCATGCGACATCGCATGGGGTTGGCTTCTGCTGCTGCATACATCTTATTCGCTATTATATTTGTCTTGACGCTAATTCAGTTCAGAGCGAGCCGAAGACTAGTTTATTATGACCAATAAAAAGAACTACTTAAGTCTCAGATCTCAGTCAGGAGCCAGGATGTCAGAATGAAAATGGAACCGGTCAAGCATTTTCAAGACTTGATTGTTTGGCAAAAGCCTACTACTCAGGTAGATAGGCTGTAGATGTAAACCTTAGATAACTTGGTAACACTCTGATACAATTGAATTAATGAAGGAAATTGGTTATGACCTAACCAAACATTCATCAAAATCATTGGCTGAAATACCACAAGAGCAGTATGAATATGTGATTGCTATGGGCTGCGGTGATCTTTGTCCATTTGTCTCTGCGAAATGCTACGAAGATTGGGGCATTCCAGATCTGAAAGAACTACCAATGGATAAGTTCCGTACAATCAGCGCATTGATTGAAGAGAAGGTAAAAGAACTGATCGCAAAAGTATGCAATTTAAGCGGCCAGTGAACCTTTTCTGAACCATTTTTCCTTGGACCTGAGTTATCTCTCTATTGCTTAACCAGCAATAGCGCGCAGTCCCAGGATATCCGCAATGTTGGCGGTATGATCAATCCGCACATCGAGTATTCCATCATTACAGGTGAACAAGGTGGTAACTCCTGGTCCGTGGCCGCTTGACACACAATCGCTGTGAACGATGATTCCTATTGATAGCGATCCTTGTTTATAAACACGGCCGAAAGAGTGGTCGGTATCCAATATAGCAACGATATCACCCAATCGGAGGTTATCCAACCCGTACTCGTTGACTATCCCTTTGTCGAATAATTGGATGTCGTAGTCTCCGTGATAACAGGTGGTTGATCCTAACCCTGATCCCATCAGTTGAGCAGGAATACGATGCGTTACTGGAACGATCATACGCTCTCCATAAGTGATATTAATCTTTTCCAGAAAAGTAGGGTCAAGGTTCATAACTTTAACTGTTGGATAATCAACGAGCTGCAGCCCAAGGCCAAATGCTTTGATCATGATCTTATCGGCGATCTGAAGTTTTTCTAAGGTATCCGATGGAAAATCAATGATCACATGTTCGATTCCACCGTGTTTCCCGGTAACAACTCCTTTTTCTCCTTTGGCGTTACCCGATATTATTTCCGCTTCATTCCCCACGCAAGCAAGAAAATTAAGAGCAATATTTGCAGCAGAATCTTTGTCTTTACTAAGATTCTGAATACTGACCCCTGGTTCGATATGGTCGCCTACCCATCCCACTGCGCGGTCACCGACGCGGACATTGTAAGTAATACTCCCCACAGATGGCAAAACGACCGGTTGGCCATCATGTGTAATTCGATAACCGCCAGCACGAAAAACAGGATTGGTAATCTCTCCTCCCACTGCTTGTTTAATTAATCGATCTTCGTTTGTACGAGTCATATCTCCTCCACTAACTATGATAAAACAATTTTACTTGACCAATCAATATTTGACAATAGGATATCTTCTCCTGTACATTTAGGTATCATCAATCAGATTGCGAGGACTTTTATACATTTGAATATTCCGAACAAGATAACTATGGCACGGATTGCCAGCATACCAATTTTTATGGCGCTTGTTCTGTGGGGTACCTGGTTGGGAACAATCTTGGCGATCACACTCTTTGTGCTCGCCGCAATCTCCGATGTTGTTGATGGCTATCTCGCTCGTGGGTTAGGTCAGAGAACAATTTTTGGTGCATTTGCCGACCCGATCGCTGATAAGTTGCTTATTACTGCAGCGCTTGTAACATTCGTTCAAATTGGAGAATTGACCGCCATCCCAGTGGTGGTAATCATCTCGCGTGAGTTTATTGTTACAGGATTGCGGATCATGGCCATTTCCAAGCAAAAAGTTATTCCGGCAAGTTTGCTCGGTAAGTTAAAGACGCATTCGCAGATCGGATTGATTCTGATTGTGCTTATCTCTCAACATGTAGATCTGTTCGGCATCAACGAAACGATAATTTTCGCTTTTCTTGTGCTTGCGGTGACACTAGCGCTTGTTTCGGCTGGTGAATATTTCTATCGTTCTCGCCACTTATTTCAATGAATAAGTGACGGTCAATCGAACTCAATAGACCGGATAAAGCGTGCAGAACTGCGCCAAAGAACTGGCCTGTTGCCTCTCTTGAGGCAGTCAAGCGACTCCATCATCTCACAACTCCAGTAGATCTTAGAAGCGAGTTTATCTGCCCCGTGAAATCCTATTTCACTGGGGTGCGTCATAGACCTCCGGTCAAAGCGACGGTTTGTGCGTCAATGACCTCCGGTCGGAATGACCTCCGGTCGATTCGATCGTTTGTGGATCA